>CAMCXT010000003.1 GCA_945883545.1 Chitinophaga pinensis
AGAAGAGAACTCCATTGGGCTTCTCACATCGATAATGGTTGTTCCCGGTGTATTTAAAAGTTCAGAAATGGTTTTCATTGTATTTGTGTAGTTGGGTTAAACAAATTGATCTATTTCAAAACCGTTTACTTCAATTAGTAAACTTGAACGATTTGATGATGCAAAATTAGAGTGCTACACAAACTTGATTCGTGACTTGTATCACAATGCACGATTTTCTACTCAATAAATCATGCAAAAGCAATACAATCAAAAGATTAAATCACTTTTTGAAGATCTACAATTTCAATAAAATCGCGCTGCATTTTTACTAAACCACGCTCCGAAAGTTTCTTCAACAAGCGTGAAATCACTTCTCTAGATGAATTTAATTCGGATGCAATTTCTGTAATTGACTGTCGCACTTCATTGGTATTGTGCTTGTCTTTGTATCGTTTTAGATAAAAAACCAATCGCTCATCCATATTTCTAAATGCCACATGATCGATTGTTTCCAATAAATCATCAAATCGAGCACGGTAATTTTCTAAAACAAAATAATACCATGATTTATAGGTGGTCATCCACTCATCCATTTTTTGCAATGGGATGGCCAATACCTCAACATCCGATTCGGCTTTCGCCATCAGCTGACTGGCTTGAAACCTAGATGCACAAATCATTGAAAGAGAACAAGCCTGACCAGGTGCGAGATAATACATTAAGAACTCATTTCCTTGATCATCTTCCCGATAAACCTTCACCAATCCAGAAACAATCAAAATAATATTCCGAAAATGCTGCCCAGTTTTCATCAAAAAATCGTCCTTTTGAAAGGTTTTCAATGCGCCTGATTCAGCAATTTTCTCCACCAATGGAGCTTCAAATTGGGGAAATAATTTACTAACCTGGTCTTCTGTTAACATGACTCAAAATTAGGATTTATTCGGTCACCAAAATGCGCATTGTTTCAATACCCGATTTTGTTTCACTGGTAATTAAATACAACCCTTCAGGTAAGCCTTTCTTGAAATGCAATTCCTCTTCAAATGCACCTGCAGATTGATTTCTCAGCTTTTTGCTAAATACTTCTTTCCCTTCAGGATTATACATCCGAATTACGACATCCGATTTTTCTACTAAATTAATTTCCACAAAAACATGGTCATTCATCGGACAAGGATAAGCTCGCATGTTTTGTTTATTCACAGTAAAATCAGCTGTTCCAGTGGATGCATCTTGAATTAATACAACTTCGTATAATACAGGAGATGCAATACTTTGTGAACCATCATTTACCCAGAAAATATTGGGTGCGTCAGAGCGAATTCCTCCGAAAATATATCCCACAACTGTTGAATCACCAGAAATTTCATCCAATAATAAAACTCCACTGGCTGTGGTCGCCATTGCTTCAGCAGGAATAAATTCAGCACTTGCGCCTAAAAAACCGGGCATGGTGATACTCAATCGATTTTCTGTTAAATTTCCATTTGCATCACGAATCACGTCTGTAATTGTTTGCACAAATGGTACGTTGTTGTCTTGCACGATGGTTCCAGAAGAATCGGGATAATATTGCGCCATTCCACCAAAGAAAATAGAATGTTGTGTTTGTGTGATTCCAGACCAAACTGGCATTACTGCACAGTGGTAATGATTTAAATACTGCATAAAACCGGGCTCTTCATAATGCGAGTCTGCTTTAATGCTCACCGCATTGATATATGGAAGATCGAGGTCGGTTCTAAAAACACCCGCATAAATGGTCATCCCTGCGTTTCCATCAGGAAAAACCTGTGGAACCAAATTGTAATCTCGGCGGTGGAACAATGCAGTGTCGGTGATGGTTACAAAATTGGAAATCGAAAGGTTCGACTGTGTGATGTCCAAATCGAATTGCTGCATGGCATTTGTGTAAACCTGCGTGAAACTTGGCCCATTCATGGGATTGTAACGCCCATCGAAACGATGCCCTCCAACCAACATCCAGCGCGAACCAATTTTTTCCATGTCTCCTCCGGTGATAGCGAATCGCTCATCGGTAATTTGTGTAAAGAAAGAGTTGTTCACAGAGCCTTGCATCACAGCGGCAATCAAGCCATCGAGTTCAACCCGTGTAACAAATGGAAAAGTGATATGGTCTGCTTGAAGATCGCTGTAACCGTAACCTCCAGTGAGCAACAGGTAATTTCCATCTTGACAGTATTGGATATTGGTTGAACGCAAATGTTCTTTTAATGCAGCATCTAGGCTTTCGGTAGATGAAGACCAAACATTTCCGGTAGCTGGCTCAAAAACGATGATATTGGTATTGTGCCCTGCTAAATCAAATGCTGCAAAGGGCTGTCGACGGTGCAAACCATCGATTCGACCACCAATAATTACGACTTTGTTGCCTCTTTGTGCCCAAGCATATGACTGAATTCCTGGCAGGGTTTGAGTTTCAATTGGACGAATAGCAATATTTAAGACCTGTGCCTTGGATGGCATCATCAAGGAGACAATTGCAAAAATAGTGAGCGCAAGATTTTTCATGCAGCGAAAGTAAACCGATGCCTTGAGGTGAACTATGACATTTGTCACGCTGTGAGATTTAATGATACCTGCCCATATAAGTTAACTCAGCATAATAAACCTAGATAAAAAGCGGAAACTGGAATTCACAATTGAATTATATGATTACTTTACCTTAAAAATTTGAAATGCTTGAAATTCTTATCTTAGCATCATGAATTTGAGAGACACAATTCAGGTAAGGCCAGAAGAGTTTATTTTATTGTGTAAAAGTCACGATGTAAAATCGCTTCATGCCTTTGGTTCATCTATTAACGATGAGTTTATTGATGAGTCAAGTGACATAGATTTACTCATTGAACTGAACACCGAAGATCCAATCAACAGAGGACAACATCTAATCGATCTGTGGGATAAACTAGAATCATACTTTCAAAGAAAAGTTGATTTACTCACATCATCTTCGATTCGAAATCCAGTATTAAGAAAAAGTATAGACGCAACAAAGATTCTATTGTATGACGGACAAGAGCTTAAAATATCTTTCTGATGTTTTAATGGCAATAAAATTAATTGAGGATTTCACTAAGGAAATTGAGGATTACAATTCCTATGAACAGGATCTAAAAACTCAGAGTGCGGTTGAAAGACAGTTGGCAATCATTGGCGAAGCATTAAATCAGTTAAGGAAAATCGAACCAGCCATAGAAATTGAAAACGATAAACAAATAATTGCATTCAGAAATAGATTAGTTCACGCATATGACAGTATTGATAACTCGATAGTTTGGGTTATTTTAAATAGGCACTTAAGCTTACTAAAAGCAGAAATTATTAAGATTCACATTTAATTTTATTAAATCAAACTATTGATCTTTCAGAAATAATATTTAACACGAATTAAATAGTTAATAGTGTGTGTTTTTTGAAGTGATGCAAATGTCGTTACAAAAATGTCAATTACTTTTTAGCCTTCAATCAAACCAAACAATTTCATTCTGCCGATTGTCTACTTTTGCATGATGCGTTCAATCATTTTTATAGCCGTCCTTTTTGCATTTGTTGGTTGCCAAGAAGCGGCTCAAAAAACACCCAATGCCAATACCGATGTACCTTCAACAGATAACATTGGAGCAGAAATCTACAAAACAAAGTGTGCTATGTGTCATGGCGCTGATGGTAACCTCGGCATTGGTGGCGCAAAGAAACTCACTGAATCGCAACTCGATTTGGCAGCATTGAAAACACAGATAACAAAAGGCAAAGGCACGATGCCTCCTTTTGAAGCGCAACTAAGTGCCGAAGAAATTGATGCGGTTGCCGATTTTGTGATGGGATTGCGGAAATAGTTTGCCTCTCTCTCTTATCTCTCTCCACGGGAGAGAGAGGATTCATTTGGGCAAGATTCGAGATTTGAAGCAATATCAAAGTATTTAGATCTGGTGAGTCGAAGATTTATGCATAACTTAAGCTTTAGAGTTTAAATTCAGCTTGGGAAACCTCTCTCTCTTATCTCTCTCCACAGCAGAGAGAGGATTCATTCGGGCAAGATTCGAGTGAGGTTGTTTTTTGCTTAATCTCTTCTAGTTGGAAGACCTTAGATAGGTTTTGCTCAATTCAAGTTGATTGCACATTCAACACCATCATCAAAAAGAATCGCACAAATTTGCTGAAATTATACGAGTGTCGATTTTTTGTAGTTTTGTGATAAGTAATAAAGCGAAGGATTATGAAAACCTCATTGCAACTAGAAATAACTTACGAGCAAATCTTGTCGCTGATAAGACAATTGCCAAATCAAGAAAAAATAAAACTAACTAAAGAGCTTGAAAAAGAAGTAATTGAATCTAAACTTTCACAACTTCTACAAACATTCAAAACGGATGAATTAGACATCACTACTATAGATGATGAGGTAGAAAAAGTAAGGCAAGAACTTTATGAAAAACGGAAACGTTAAAGTAATTTTCGATACAAATGTTTGGATTAGTTTTTTGATTGGCAAAAGACTCTCTTTCATTAGAAATCAAATAACCAATGGAGATCTAAAGATAATCGTTACTCCACAATTGTTAAAAGAAATTAAATTAGTTACAACCCGAGAAAAATTAAAAAAATACTTCCCCAAAAATAGTGTAAAGGAGCTAATTGATTTGCTTGAGATTATTGCTTTGAATGTCGAGATAAAGTCTAAACACAATATCTGTAGAGACCCTAAAGACAACTTTCTTCTTGATTTAATCGATTATTCAAAAGCAGATTTTTTGGTTACCGGTGACAGTGATTTATTAGCACACAATCCATTTAAATCAGCTCAAATTTTAACACCGAACGAGTTTCAAAAATTCATGAAAAAAAATCAAAATCTATAGGATACTTGTTTCGTAATTAGGGTACTTAAGTAACTTTAAATTCGTTATCACCAGATTGAATTGTACATTACTTAACTTGAAGATGCTTCGTACTTTATCGCTACCCTTCCCAGGTGAACTTGCTGCCCTCATGACACGAAACAGGTAACGAAATATTGCATCGAAACTACACAGTTCGTTGATAATGAGCAGCTCCCATTCCCCGGAGGGAAAAAACAATAGCGCTACACCGCATTTCCTACCTTTGCGGCATGAAATCAATGCCCACTATCACGCTCAAATTCGGTAAAGAGCGCTCCTTACAACGCTTTCATCCTTGGGTTTTTTCTGGTGCAATTCACCGGTATGAAGGCGAACCCGAAGATGGCGACCGTGTTGCTTTGAAGGCGGCTAACGGCGATGCTTTGGGCTGGGGGCAATATCAAAAAGGTTCGATCACGGTGCGAATGCTTGGTTTTGGTGCCGATTTGCCGAATGAGAATTTCTGGCTCGAATCGATGCAGCGCTGCTTCCGCCACAGAAGATCGGCTGGGTTGCCAAATCCTGATACCAATATTTTCAGGCTTGTGCATGGCGAAGGCGATGGATTGCCTGGCTTGGTGGTGGATATTTATGGATCGACCGCGGTTGTGCAATGCCATTCACTTGGAATGTTTGCTGAACGAAAAGCCATTGCGGATGCGATCTTAGAAGCTTCTTCGGGTTTGATTGCCGCTGTGTACGATAAATCGGCGGAGGCACTTGGAAGAAAAGAAGGCAATGATTATTTGGCTGGAACGCCCGATAACTCTCAGCCTTGCTTAGAAAACGGACATCAATTCAGGATCGATTTTGTGCAAGGTCAAAAAACCGGATTCTTTATCGATCAGCGTGAGAACCGTGCGCTTTTGCAACGCTATGCGAAAGACCGAACGGTGCTAAATACCTTCTGCTATACAGGCGGATTTTCGGTGTATGCGCTTGCTGGTGGAGCCTCTCGTGTAGATTCGGTTGATAGTTCTAAAAAAGCCATCGAGCTCACCCAAGAAAATGTGGCGATAAACGGTTTCAACGAAAACCAACATGCGGCCTTGGTGGCGGATGTGCCTGAATGGCTCAAAACACATCGTGAAGCTTACGATATCATTGTACTCGATCCTCCAGCGTTTGCGAAACACATGGATGCGCGCCACCGAGCTGTACAGGCATACAAACGCCTCAATCACTTGGCCTTACAACAAATCAGACCGGGTGGATTGCTTTTTACGTTTTCGTGCAGTCAGGTGGTTGACCGTGAACTTTTCCGCCACACCATTACAGCTGCTGCGATTGAATCGGGACGAAAAATTTCGGTGCTTCATCAGCTCACTCAGCCGGCAGATCACCCAGTGAGTGTGTATCATCCAGAAGGCGAATACCTCAAAGGCTTAGTGCTTTTGGTGGATTAACCGACCCAACAAAACAAGAATGACCCAATCCAACTACTCTGTTTCGAGCATCCTGAAACTCGCTTTGCCGATCATTCTGGGCGGAATTGCACAAAACGTAATTCTTGCTACAGACGTGTTTTTCATGGCAAGAGTGGATGAAATTTCGCTCGATGCAGTAGGATTGGCTGGCCTTTTCTTTTCGACTGTTTACATTCTCGGTTTGGGTTTTTCGACTGGTGTGCAAATTCTCATCGCCCGCCGACATGGAGAAAAAGCCAACCATTCAATTGGCAACATTTTCGATAACAGCTTAATTTTTCTCTTCTGCACTTCACTGGTTTTGTGGGTAGCAATGGAATATTTAGGTCCTCCGGTTTTAAAAACACTCATTCAGTCGGAGGCTGTGTATGAAAAAGCGATTTTGTTCCTCGATCAACGTACTTGGGGAATCACGTTTGCCATGATAAACCTTGCATTCCGAGCTTTTTACATTGGAACTTCAAAGCCAGGGATTATCATATGGAGCACGTTAATTATGGCATTGACGAATATTTTCCTTAACGATGCGCTCATTTTCGGGAAATATGGATTTCCGGCACTAGGAATTGAAGGATCGGCAATTGCCTCTTCTTTGTCGGAAATTTCGGCGATGATTATATTTATCGGTTACACTTTTATCGGGAAATTCAACAGAGCCTTTAACTTATTTGGAAGTTGGAAATTGAACGTACCAGTAATGAAGCACATTGTAAAAATTGCTTCACCTGTGATGTTTCAGTATTTCGTTTCGCACGCTGGATGGTTCCTCTTTTTCATCGTGATTGAACAAAGTGGCGAACGAGCATTGGCGATTTCGGTAGTAATTCGGATGATTTACATGTTCCAAATGGTGCCGTTTTGGGGTTTTATGTCGGCCACCAACACCATGGTTTCTTTTGCGATTGGCGAAGGTCGCTCCGCGGAAGTGATGCCGATTTTACGGAAGATCACTGGAATGTCGATTGTGGCAGCACTGCCTTTTATGGCATTGAATTTCATCATCCCCGAATGGGTGCTAGGTTTGGCGGTAGAAGACAAAACAGGAGGAATCATTTCCGACAGCGTGCAAACTTTACACGTGATCACCATTGCCTTGTTTTTCTTCGCGATTGCAATGACTTGGTTTAGCGGTGTAAGTGGAAGTGGAAACACCAGAACAGCACTCTGGATTGAAACTACTACAATTGCCATGTATCTTATTGTTGCGTGGTTTCTAGGTATTTTTCTCAAGGAAGCCGTTCATATTATTTGGATAACAGAGCCTATTTATTTTATGATGCTCGGCATGATATCTTACATTTACATGCGGTCGGGAAAATGGAAAGGGAAAATGATTTGACAGGGAATTGCAAACACATTGTCAATTTAATAACTTCGCCTTAACTTTTGTGAGTCAATCTCTCAATAGTTTCGCAACCAAAATGTAACACAACTTATGAGCGCAGATAGAACCAAAATCTTGCTAGTAGATGATGAGCCGGATATTCTCGAGTTCATGAGTTACAACCTGAACAAGGAAGGATTTGAAGTATTTACGAGCACCAATGGGAAAGATGCGATCCACATTGCTACCCAAGAAAAGCCGAGTCTGATCATTTTAGATGTGATGATGCCCGATTTAGATGGGATTGAAACCTGTCGTGTGATTCGTGAAACACCAGAGCTCAAAGAAGTTTTGGTTGCATTCTTAACCGCAAGAAACGAGGATTACAGTCAAATTGCAGGTTTCGATGCTGGCGCCGATGATTACATCAACAAGCCAATCAAACCGCGCGTGATGGTTAGTCGCGTGAAAGCCTTATTACGCCGTGCTGGAAAGCTTACTGGTGGTGATGAGGTCATGGAAGTGAATGGCTTCACCATTGACCGTGAAAAGTACTTGATCGTGAAAGACAATGTTCAGATCAACTTACCCAAAAAAGAATTCGAACTCATTGCTTTATTGGCTTCAAAACCAGGAAAAGTCTTCACCCGTGAAGATATTCTGAAAAGCGTTTGGGGTGAGGATGTAGTAGTTGGAGATAGAACGATTGATGTTCACATTAGAAAATTGCGTGAAAAACTGGGAGATAATTACATTCGAACCATTAAAGGAGTAGGCTACAAATTTGAGTTCTAAAGTTCCATTTCTTCAGAAAAACAATACCTCAACGCCGAGAAGCCTCGCACTTTTCCTCGCATTGTGGTTTTCAGCCTGCGTAGGTGTTTTCGTAGGGCTGATGGAATTCGTATTCCATAAAGCTTATACGATTTGGGTGCCTACAGTGGTGATTATTTTCACCTTTATCCTATCGTTTTTCCTTTTCCAGTACACAGTTGAGCGCTTTATCTATAGGAAGATCAAGCTCATTTACAAGAACATCCACCAACTGAAGCTCAAGAAGGGACAAAAACCTAAATCGGTAGATCTTAATACCGACATCATTTCGGAGGTTAACAAGGATGTAGAAGCTTGGGCGAAAGACCAAAAGGAAGAGATCGAATACCTGAAGAACCTAGAAAATTACCGAAGAGAATTTCTTGGCAACGTGAGCCACGAG
Source organism: Chitinophaga pinensis (assembly GCA_945883545.1). Taxonomy (GTDB): domain Bacteria; phylum Bacteroidota; class Bacteroidia; order M30B66; family M30B66; genus CAMCXT01. The sequence continues at coordinate 8,857 of CAMCXT010000003.1, forward strand.
CTCAAAACGCCGATCTTCAATATTCAAGGGTATATCATGACCCTGCTTGAAGGTGGCTTGGAAGACGAAAAGGTGAACCGCGTTTACCTCGAACGTGCCGAAAAGAGCGTGGAGCGGATGGTGAACATTGTGGAAGATCTCGAAATCATTACTCAATTCGAAAGTGGACAACTCATCCTCCACAAAGAAAAATTCGACATTGTAGAATTGGCGCGCGATACCATGACAGGCATCCAGTATTCGGCCGAGAAAAGCAATGTGAAGCTCGTGTTCAAAGACATTTACGAAAAACCCATTCCCGTAAAGGCCGATCGGGAAGCGATCCAGAAAGTACTATCAAACTTGTTCGTAAACTCTATCAAATACAGCAAGCCGATTGGGGAAACAAAAGTGTCGTTTTACGACATGGACGAGAATATCCTCATCGAAGTGTCGGACAATGGAATTGGAATCGCTCAAGAACACATCCCACGCTTGTTTGAGCGTTTTTATCGTGTAGAACGCAGCCGTTCGCGCGATATTGGCGGTACAGGCTTAGGATTGTCGATTGTGAAACATATCATCGAAGCGCACAACCAAACCATCAATGTGCGCAGTACTGTAGGCATCGGTACTACATTCGGCTTCACCTTGTCGAAGGCTAAGTAAAAACTTCCCTATAATTATGTGATTTTACTGGTCAAACGATTTTCGCCGCAGTTATCTAATCGATAAACTAGGCTTCCACGTTATCTGATAACAATTCATCAAAGCTCGTTTTACAACTTAATTCAGCACAATTTTCCCTCCGGGGAAGGAGTTACTGCTCGATTGAATCCAGTAAACTCCGCGTGGTAAATGTTCCAATTGCATGGTGGTTTCAAGTTGGTTCAATTCCGTTTGAAACACTGCTCTTCCATGAATATCGAGTACAATTAAACGTTCGTTGGTTTTAGGTGCCCGGGGAAGCCGAACGGTAACAGTGTTTTGTGCAGGATTGGGATACACATCCGCCGGAACTGCAACAAGTGAACTGATACTGGTAGTTTGCCCTTCTGGACAAAAAGTGTACACACGACCATCCACTGGAACATTGTCTAAACTTGGGAATGCGATAGAATCGATTGGTGTAGTGATCGGAGAATCCGATGGTCCGGTGAGCGCAAGAACGCTATCGGCAGGATAGTTTGCATAACCTATAAATGGACCTGGATATTCTTCGAAAATTAAGAAAGTATCTACAATTGCCGATGGACCGAGACGTGCTTCCCAGCAGCCATTTTCGAAAAGCCAAAATTGGAAAGAGGTTCGGGCTGTTCCGGTGGTATCTTCGAAAAATCCTGCATTTGAAAACTCCACTTTAAAGATCTGATTACCAGCGGTGCCTTCTAATTGATAGCCCACTGATGTTTCATCACCTGCTCCAATCATATCTACATAATATGGATTGAATTCGTAACTCCCATCTTCAGTATAGATGTATCCATTGCTACTCAAAACCAGCGAATCGTAAGTGTTTCCCGCGATTGAAAGTGAAAATCCGATGGGAATTAATGCCTCTTCATCGTCCCAACCAATGGGCCAAGCGACTTGGTTTGGAGCCGTAAGGGTTTGATAAGGTTGTAGTCCTGTTTGAACAGTATATTGTGCATGAACAAGCACTGGAAAACAAAGTAAAAGAAGTGCGTAGAGTTTTTTCATTTGACTAAGGAGTAATACAAGCAAAGTAAATAAAAAAACCAGTGAGCACTGAACTGGCCCACTGGTTTAGAAGTAACTTGATAAGGTAATATTATGCTAATCCCATCGATGAAGCCATACGTTTACGTTCGTTTTCATCTAGATAAATCTTGCGCAAACGCAATGCATTCGGCGTAATTTCTACGTACTCATCTTTTTGGATGTATTCCATTGCTTCTTCCAATGAGAACTTGATCGCTGGAGCAATACGCATCTTATCGTCAGAACCTGAAGCACGCATGTTGGTGAGTTTCTTTTCTTGTGAAACGTTCACAACCAAGTCGCCACCTTTGTTTTGCTCACCGATAATCATTCCGGTGTAAACATCTTCGCCTGGATCAACGAAGAATGTACCACGGTCTTGTAATTTATCGATCGAGTAAGCGATTGCTTTACCATTGTCTTTCGAACACATTACACCATTAATTCGCTGTGGAATTTCACCTTTCCAAGGTTCGTAATCTTTAAATCTGTGTGCAATGATTGCTTCACCAGCCGAAGCGGTAAGGAGGTGATTTCTCAAACCGATGATTCCACGCGCAGGAATGAAGAATTCCAAATGCTGCATGTCGCCTTTCGGTTCCATCACCATCATTTCGCCTTTTCTCTGACTAACCAATTCGATTACTTTACCAGAAAATTGATCTGGTACATCGATGGTTAAGTTCTCGATTGGCTCATGTTTCTGTCCGTTAATTTCCTTGATAATTACCTGAGGTTGACCAACTTGAAGTTCGTAGCCTTCGCGACGCATCGTTTCAATAAGGATCGCCAAATGGAGAATACCACGGCCATAAACGAGGAATGAATCAGCAGAGCTAGTTGGCTCAACGCGCAAAGCGAGGTTTTTCTCAAGCTCTTTTTCGAGACGTTCTTTCAAGTGACGTGAAGTAACGAATTTCCCATCTTTTCCATAGAATGGAGAGTTGTTGATAGTAAACAACATGCTCATGGTTGGCTCATCCACATCGATCGGCGTAAGACCTTCTGGATTTTCGAAGTCGGCAATGGTATCACCAATTTCGAAACCATCAATTCCAGTAACTGCGATGATATCGCCTGCAACTGCACTCACTACCTTTGCTTTACCTAGACCTTCGAAAGTGTACAATTCACGGATACGTGTTTTGATCATTTTCCCATCACGCTTTACAAGCGTAACTGGCATATTCTCGCGAAGTTCACCACGCAACAAACGACCCACTGCAATTCGTCCGATGTAAGTCGAGAAATCGAGTGAAGTGATCATCAATTGAGGTGTTCCTTGCGGTTGAAGTGGTGCAGGAATCTCTTCAAGAATCGTATCAAGAAGGTACTCAAAACCATCGGTTGGGTTCTTGTAATCAGGACCCATCCAGCCCATTTTCGAAGAGCCATATACCGACTTAAATTCAAGTTGTTCTTCGGTTGCGTCGAGGTTAAAGAAAAGTTCGAAAACTGCATCATTCACTTCGTCGGGACGACAGTTTGGCTTATCCACTTTGTTGATTACCACAACTGGCTTCAAACCTAATTCAAGGGCTTTTTGAAGCACGAAACGTGTTTGCGGCATCGGGCCTTCAAATGCATCTACGAGGAGAATTACTCCATCGGCCATATTCAATACCCTTTCAACCTCACCGCCAAAGTCGGCGTGGCCTGGAGTATCGATGATGTTAATTTTTACATCTTTGTAACGAACAGAAACGTTTTTAGAAAGGATCGTGATCCCTCTTTCTCGTTCAAGATCGTTGTTGTCCAGAATCAGCTCCCCAGTTTCTTGGTTATCACGGAAGAGTTTAGTCTGATGAAGGATTTTATCAACCAAGGTTGTTTTTCCGTGGTCAACGTGAGCGATAATCGCAATATTCCTGATTTGTTGCATACCCTGCTTTTTGGCGGTGCAAAAGTAGTCATTTAAAAGCACAGGAGCACTATATCGCAAAGAGCATATTGGTAATTTAACAAAACCATCGATTTTGCTTGCTTTCAACCAACAAAATGAACTTAATTACGCCCGCTCTTTCGTGTCAACGATGATGGTTACAGGCCCATCGTTTACCAAAGAAACCTGCATATCGGCTCCGAAAATTCCAGTTTTTACCGGCCGTGAAAGCTCTTGATTTAACTGATTGCAGAACATTTCGTAAAGCATGTTGGCAAATTCAGGTTTCGCTGCGCGGATAAAGGATGGTCGGTTTCCTTTTTTGGTGGATGCATGCAGAGTGAACTGACTCACCACCAAAATTTCACCCATGATATCGGCTACCGATTTGTTCATCATGCCGTTATTATCGGCGAAGATGCGCATGTTGACGATCTTGGCAGCCAGCCAAACGAGATCTTCTACTGTATCGGACTCTTCCACACCAACAAGAACCAGCAAACCTTGCTTGATTCGGCTGTAGAGCTCGCCTTCGATATGCACAGAAGCATTAGAAACACGTTGAATTACGGCACGCATAGTGCGGCAAAAGTACAAATCAAAAAGTGATTGGGAAATCTGATCGTTCTATTCTCGAGATTGAGGGCAATTCAGGTTCGGTTCAATTACCAATTCTTCTTGAGCTCGTCGGATTCTAGCATGCCCAAGTATGAAACATAGCGTTGCTCGTGCAGCATTTCACTGTCGGCCATTTCGCGCACAGCACATCCTGGCTCGTTCACATGCATGCAATTGTTGAATTTGCATTGGGTTGAAAGCAATCTGATTTCTGGAAAATAATCAGCGATTTCGGATTTTTCCATATCGACCATTCCAAATTCCTTCACGCCGGGCGTATCTATCATCCAAGTGCCTGGAAACAATTCGAAGAGTTCGGCAAAAGTGGTGGTGTGTTGACCTTTCGCATGTGCCTTCGAAATATCGCCAGTGCGAAGATCTAACGATGGATTTATCTTGTTTATAAGGCTTGATTTTCCACTTCCAGAATGCCCCGACATGAGGTTAATTTTCCCGCGCATCTTGTCTTTCAGTGTATCAATTCCTTCGCCTGTTAAGGCTGAAACATGCAGGATTTCATATTCGGCAGGCGAATACATGGCGTGCAGTTCCTCGATTTTGGCTTGGTCTTTTGGATTGTCGCAGAGATCGATTTTGTTCAACAAAATCATCACCGGAATTTGATATGCTTCACAGGTGAGCAACAAGCGATCGATAAAGCCCGTGGATGTTCGCGGTGAATGCAAAGTGGCGACAATAAATGCTTGTTGAATATTGGCTGCCAGAATGTGCGATTCTTTGCTCAGATTGATTGATTTGCGAATCAAATAATTCTCACGCGGCAAAATATCGACGATGGTCGTGTGCGTTTCTTCTATTTCCAAAACAACACGGTCGCCCACAGCAATAGGATTCGTGCTTCGGATGCCTTTGATGCGGAAAAGTCCGCGCACACGGCATTCGAGGTTTATTCCCTCGTCGGTGCGCACTGTGGCGAAACTTCCAGTTGATCGAATTACTAATCCATTCATTCTTCAACCGGTTTTGCGGTGGTAAAAAATGGCTTCAAATAATCGGGCTCACTGTAGGCGAGATCTGCAAATTCTTTTTGTTGGAATTTATGATAGGCTAAATCGATCATGTGTGCGGCATTCCAATCGGGTTGAAGATCGAATCGAGCAGTAGAATAAAGGCAAACAGCCTGATATTTTGGTGCGCCATCTCCGAAAAATGCAATTTCTTGGCTCGAATAATCACTGTAGCTATCAGCATCTAAAATGCAAGGAAAATCTGGGGTGATTTTTTGGTTTTGATGATCGTAAACAGCCGTGTAGACTTCCATTCGGCGCGCATCGATCATTGGAACAATATATCCTTTGAATTCGGGATAGGTGGCAATAAATCCAGCGGCCATGATGTCGAGCGTTCCCAAAGTGATCAATGGAATTTCGCGGGCATAACAAATGCCTTTGGCGGTAGATAAACCAATTCGTAAACCGGTGTAGGAACCTGGTCCGTTCGACACAACAACGCCTTGCAGATCAGCATACGAAACTGCTTGCTCGGTGAGCAGTTGGTCGACAAGGAACATGAGGTTTTCGGCATGCCGGAATCCGTCGTGGATGACCTTTACACCGAGCGGCTTTCCAGCCCCCGACAAGGAAACTGAACACACCGCAGTTGCCGTTTCGAGATGCAGCAGATAGACCAAGGTGTTATTCTTTTTTGGTATAGAGTTGTGCGGCTTCAACCACGACAACCTCCATAGAATCCTTCATGATTTTCGAGATGGCCGAATAGGGCGCAGAAACGACCTCTTCTCCACCCTTCAAACCGGTGAGAATGCGGATATAATCGTTGTCTTGAATGCCTGTTGTAACGCGTACTTTGCGCACTTTTCCTTCCGAATAAACGAAAACTACTTCCTCCACTTCACCAGCTTCGTTGGCATTGTCGATGGCTTGAGCTTCACCTTCGCTATCTGAAATATTCTTCTCTTCTTTCGCTTCTTTGCCTTCAATCACGCGGGTTGTAACCGCCATGATAGGCACCGTTAATACGTTTGATTCGGTTTTTGTGAGGATATCGACTGTTGCCGACATGCCTGGGCGGAAAGGAGAAAGATGTGGTTTTGCAGTATCTACAAGGTCGGTGTAGGAATCGCGAAGGATGCGGATTTTTACAGAGAAATTGGTTACTTGATCGGAGGTATTCACGCTCAAACCGACAGTATTCGAAGAGTTAGCAACCTCAGTAACGATGCCTTTGAACGTGCGTTCGCCGTATGCGTCAACTTCAACATTGGCGGTATCGTTTAGCTCGATGCGTACAATGTCGTTTTCGTTCACGTCAACACTAACTTCCATTTCAGAAAGGTTTGCGATACGAAGCAATTCGGTTCCGCTCATTTGAGCAGTTCCTACCACACGTTCGCCAAGTTCTACGTTGAGTTTCGATACAGTACCATCGGTTGGTGCGTAAATTCGGGTTCTTCCGAGGTTATCGTTGGCTTCCTTGAGAGATGCTTGCGCGCTGTTTACTGCATATTCGGCAGCAAGGACGCTCTGTTTCGCGGCTTCAACATCTGCCTTGGCGCCTTCGTATTGTGCTTTGGCAGCATCGAATTCTGAGGCAGAAATGGCTTGTTGATCGAAGAGTTTCTTGCTGCGTTTAAAGCTTTCATCGATGTTATTGAATGATGCTTTTGCTTGATTTTCGCGGGCTTTTGCGTTGGCTACATTGGCTTTCGACTGGTTGAGTGCTGCTGCAACACGGTCGGCAGCCGATTGGATTAGATCGGGATTGATTGTGAGCAGATGATCTCCTTTTTGCACCTTTTGTCCTTCTTTAACATTGAGCTCAACGATTTCGCCTGAAACATCGGCCGAAATCTTCACTTCCACTTCAGGTTGAATCTTGCCGTTGGCAGAAACCATTTCGGTGATCGAGCGTTTTGTGGCCTTCTCAACAGCAACCTCAATACCTGGTTTTTTCCCTAGCCAACCCGCAGATTTTGCAATGATGCCGAGCACAATGAGTGCTCCAACAATGATGAGAATATTGCGTGTGCTTTTTTTCATGGTTAGAAAGTAATGGCGTTGCCCTGATAAAAATCGAGCACTTTAATACGTAAAATAAGTTCGTAACGGGCTTGTGCCAATGATGATTTGGCGGTTACTAGTTGGTTGCGTGAATTGTTGAATTCAAAAATACTGATCACTCCAGCATCGAAGCGTTGTTGCATGTATCCGAAAGCTTCTTGGGTGGCATTGAGTGATTTCTCGGCAGCTTGGTAACGCTCGAATGCAGCGCGGGCATCGAACCAAGCCGATTGGATATCGCGGCGAAGTTGATTGCGTTGAATTTGGGCGTTGATGCGAGCAGATTCTAGGTTGATTTTTTGAAGACTAACTTGGCTTCTCGTTCTCAGGTTATTGAAAATGGGCACGTTCAACGACAAACCGAAAGTACGGTTGAAGTTCTGATCGAGCTGCTCGTTAAATGGTGTAAGTTCGGTGATAGGCACATCTACATCTACGATGATGGGAACACCTCCGATGCTACCGAAGTTTTGCTGTTGGCTAGAGGTTCCAACGATTTTGCGCGACAATTCAGAGTACCCAGTACCGAATCCACCAAAAGCTGAAATCGAAGGCAGATAGCCACCTTTTAGGGATTTCAAAGTGAGCTCGGCGGTTTGCACATTCCAATCGGCACTTTGGATGCCCGGTTGATTTTCTACGGCAACTGTGTAAAGTGCTTTGGCTTGATATGCGGGCAAAGCAGTGGTGATCTTGCTGAAATCGGGTGCTTGGATGCTGAATTGATCAGGATCTTCAATTTGAAGCAATTGGGCCAAAGTGAGCAATGCCAATCCTTCGCGGTTGCGGGCGTTCACGACATTCAGTGCTTCATTCGACTCGTTTGCTTCTACCTGCAACAGATCACCTTTGGCAGATCTGCCAGCATCGAAGAGAATTTTAGCACGTTGTGTTTGTTGTTTGGCCAACTCGAATTGACTTTCGGCAATCACCAATAACTCTTGCGCTAAAAGTGCATTTAGGAAGGCATTTGTGACTTGAAGGGCGATGTCGTTTTTGAGTTGATCGTTGCTAAACTTGGCTGCTTTCACGCCAGCTTGATTTGCTTGGATGCTTCGGAGGTTTGTGAGTCCGCTGAAAAGATTCACCCCTGAACTCACGCTGAAATTTTGCGAAAGCACACGCTGGTCGGCAAACTGATTCGTGAATGGATCTATTCGGCGGCCGGTGTTGTATGTATGGTTAGCGCTTCCATTCAGAGTGGGCAAAACTTGAGCTTTCGATTGTAGCAAGTTAACTTCGGCTTGCTGCACTTGAAGCTCGTTTTGTGAGAGCTGCAGGTTGTTTTGCCAAGCTTGATCGATGCATTCTTTGATCGTCCAGCGTTTGGTCGATTGTGCCATTAACTGCAAACAGCTAAGCAGCGCAACAATAAGAGTGGTGAATGTTTTCATTTGTGCAGAAGCAAAGGTAAACTTCTCCAAGCAGCACAATCTTATTAAATGAAAAAAAACGTACAGAAATAGAGAGCAATACACTCTTTCCAACCAGATGAAATCAATTCAACTCAGTCAGTTGATAATCTAATTTCAAGGCTTGATTAAAAAGTTAGTAATTCAAACTATTTGAACAACCACTTATACAAGTCGTTTCCGTTAGCAAATACCAGCAACGAAAGCAAAAGAATCATCCCTACCAACTGCGCACGTTCTAGCAGTTTCTCAGATGGCTTGCGGCCTGTAATCATTTCCCCGATAAGGAAAACCACGTGACCACCATCGAGCGCAGGAATCGGTAGAATGTTCATGAACGCCAACACGATCGACAAGAAAGCTGTGAAGCTCCAGAATTGGCGCCAATCCCAGTCTTTGTCGAACTGCTTAGCAATCGCTGCGAAACCACCCACTTGCTTAGCACCTTCCTTGGTGAAAACAAGTTTGAACTGTTTCACATAATTCGTAAGGGTGGATAATGCTTCATTTATCCCCGCAGGGAAAGAAGCGAAAAAGCCATATTTAAGGGTTTCTACTACGATGAACTTCTCAGGGCCATAAGGCGCGAAACCAATTTTTCCTTCCGAATTGATTTTTAGATTAAGGTTCAAGGTGTCTTTTCCACGAAGCACAGTCACTTCGGTAGCTTTCCCTTTCTGATTTTTCAACTCATTTTGTAAGTCGGAGAAGTATTTCGTTGAGGCGCCTGCAACAGCAATAATTTGGTCGTCTTTGCGCAAACCTGCTTTGAAATTTTCTGTTGTATCAGGAATTTCGGCAACTACAGCTGGAAATGCAGGAAAAAACAATTTAGGTTCTTTTTGACCGATCACTTTTTCTGCGAAATCTTTTGCCATAGGAATCTTCACCTCTTCACCACCCCGGTTCACCATCACAAAAGTTGGATTATCGAGCAACAAAGCCAGATTTGCTTCTTGGAAGTGCTTCGGTTTGGTGCCATTCACTTCAAGCAACACATCGCCAGTTCTAAAACCAGCCGAATAAGCGAGGCTATCACTCACCATGATACCATCCTTTGCATTTTTGATAGGTAGGATTTCCTTTCCCCAAACGAAAAGAACCATTGCATAAAGCAGCATCCCTAGGATCAAATTCACTGTAACACCGCCAATCATGATGATCAATCTTTGCCAAGCTGGCTTCGATCTAAATTCCCACGGTTGTGGTGGAAGTGCCATCTGTTCTTTGTCCATCGATTCATCCACCATACCCGAAATCTTCACGTAACCGCCCAATGGCAACCAACCGATTCCGTATTCGGTATCTCCTTTTTTCACCTTGAAGAGTGAAAACCATGGATCGAAGAAAAGATAGAATTTTTCAACCCGGGTTTTGAAGAGTCGTGCAGGTATAAAATGCCCCATTTCGTGAAGAATCACGAGAATCGAAAGGCTAAGAATCAACTGTGCAATAATGATGAGAACGTCCATCAGGAATTAAATAAGGTTTGCAAAAGTAGGGATTTGATCGATGTGCTTGAGGTAAATCAACGAACCATTTGAGCAGCTTTCTCTTTGGCTAACTCGCGGGTTTCTGCGTCGGTTTTCACATAATCGTTGTAAGTAGGTTTTGCTGCAAATACAATGGTTTCCATGCAATACTGAACCAAATCGCTCATTTCTAAGAATCCAATTTGGCGATTCAAGAAGGCTTCCACAGCGATTTCATTTGCCGCATTGAGGATGCAAGGCATGTTTCCACCACGGTGCATAGCATCAAACGCTAAATCAAGATTTCTAAAGGTCTTTCGATCTGGGGCTTCGAAGGTGAGTGCCGGATAATTCAGAAAATCGAATCTTGGGAAATCGGTCTGCAAACGTTTTGGATAGGTTAATGCATATTGAATCGGAAGCTTCATATCAGGCAAGCCCATTTGAGCTTTCATCGATCCATCGTTAAACTGCACAATGCTGTGAATGATGCTTTGGGGATGAACAATCACATCAATCTGATCTGCCCGAAGGTTGAACAGCCATTTGGCTTCAATCACTTCCAAACCCTTGTTCATCAATGATGCCGAATCGATAGTGATCTTGGCGCCCATTTCCCAATTGGGATGCTTCAAAGCTTGCTCCCGTGTAACTGTTCGCAGGAAATCTTTGTCTTTCCCTCTAAACGGACCGCCAGAAGCTGTGAGATAAATCTTTTCGATTTTGTTCTCCCATTCGCCGGCAAGGCACTGAAAAATTGCTGAATGTTCCGAATCTACAGGATAAATATTCACCCCATGCTGAAGCGCCAAAGCTGTAACAAGTTCACCTGCCACGACCATGGTTTCTTTGTTCGCCAAAGCAATGTGTTTCCCAGCTTTTATGGCTGCAATTGTTGGTCGCAAACCGGCATAACCCATACAAGCAGTGAGCACAATCTGGGTAGATTCTTGCTCCATCATTTGTACGATGGCATCTTCACCAGCAAAAACTTTAATGGGCAAGGCACTCAGTGCATCACGAACCTGTAAGTATTTGGTTTCATTGCCAATTACAACGGTTCCTGGCAAAAATTCGATGGCTTGTTTGATCAGCAAATCGGCATTCGAATGCGCAATTAGGCAGTCGATTTCAAAAGTATCCGGATTTGCACGAACTACATCAAGTGCTTGTGTACCAATAGATCCAGTAGATCCAAGGATGGTGATATGTTTTTTCAAAGTCGTATGAAGAGTAATTGCAAAGAACGAAAAAAAGTAGGAGAGCGCGCGCATAGTCTTGAGTACTGAGTCTAAAGTCTTGAGTATAAAGCATAAAGTATAAAGTGCTGATTCTAAAGTACAAAGTCTAAAGACTCAGGACTAAAGACTAATCAGAGCGCTCCCCTTTGGGTCACGTGCTTGGCTATAGGCTGCTTAGTAAACTCCGCAGCGCTATTTGCCGCGCCCGTTAGCGCAGCAGCACAGTTCAATTATAGATCATAGTTCTGTACATGTTCATCAAGAAATTGCAGCATTAGCGGGCATTCCAATCAATTGATTGCTCTACCTAAAAACTAAATAATACTGATACACCCCTAATTATCAAAGCATTAACGACAATAACAACGTTTATTTTTTAACACTAAACACGATAATCATTTTATCATTCTACTGATTTAGTGAGCTTTACACCCTTTTGAAACGGTTATAATCGATTATAACCGGCTAATTTTTGTAGGCTAGTCTGGCAAGTTATAAATTGCCCCTTGGGAAGGGGATAGTTGGGTTTTCCCTAAAAAATTAAAGTGTATAAGTCAATAGAAAGTTATTAACGACACTTCTCCATTTTAGTATCTTAATATTTGTTTTTAAAAACTCGTTGAGTTGCTAGAAGAAATAAGTAGAAAGTCGCGATAATTCCATCTTTGATTGAATTCAGAAAGCTAAAAATATGAGGACGGCATAAATCAAGATTGGCAGAACCACGCATATCCAAACAGATGAAGCGAAATAATTGCTTCCAAAGCGGTTGAAATAGTTCAAAAAGCGCACAGATCTTAAAAAGAGATCGTCGGAAAAAGTAACGAAATTCCGACATCCTAGCATGAATCCAAATGCAACCAATAAAAATGCACCTTTCAAATAGTGAATTTCTAAAACATAATCGATAAGTACTAGCCAGGAAAATGGAATAAGTCCATAGTACAAAATAATATTTATTTCATTGTAGGTCCGCCCTGTCTTTGAAGCAATAAAATATAAGCTTCTAGCAACGATTGAAAAAATACGGTTGATCACAGATATCGAATTAATAGAGATAAGAAACAAAGTGGAGGAGTTAACTGCTACCTATTTGCATGTCAATAAAAAAATAGAATAAAGAGTAATTCTCATTTAAAGCATAGCTAAATTTTGAGACACAATAAAAGAGGCAGTTAGGAATTCATATTTAATTTTAAATTCCATATTTTAGGCAAAGAAAGAAATAAAATCTAATTTGTGCGTTTATCGTCAACATGTATTCAAACTAAATATGAAATTCAACGATAGTCATAAAGCCGTCTTCCTTCCAGTCTGTGAAAAAGTACTTTGTCAATACAAAGGCTATGTGATGAATAATGAAATGCGTCCAGAAATCTCGGAAAAAGACGTATTTTACATTAAAAAAGATTATACACACAATGAACCTTTGGGGAATCTAAAAAAAATAATTATAGTTTTTCTGATATTGCCGTTTCTTCCCTTCATCATTATAGGGGTAATAATTGATACAATAAATAACAATGATAGATTCCTGAGCATACTCGGGAATATAATGATCACCATACTGGGAGTATTTTTCAGAAATAGAATTACTATTACTTCTGAAAAATACAAGAAAGAACGTTACAAAGAAATCGTAGAAGAGGATATTCCTGGTTTTATAAAGCATTGCCACTCACATTTTGCAAAAGTTTATCTCTATTCCTATAGCGAATTAACTTCAAGTGATCAACAAAGAGTAAATGAGTTGATTGGAAATGGTTCTGTGCAAGGGATACAAATCATTGAAAGCCTTTCAGACCTTTCTAAGCTGATTCAAGAGCATAAAATATCTGTTCATAATTCTTTTCTTGTTTTACTTTCTGAAGATTTAATCGAAGTGAAAAACGCAAAGAAATTGGGTTTTAGCGATTTGTTTTTGTCAAATAAAATTGGAGTCTGGGGCAAAAGGAATTTCAATGGAAAAAGCTCGTTAAGTTGGAATAGCAAGGAAACATTAGTATCGATGAAAGAAAATGTCTTCCATTATATCCATGCAAAGAAGAATGTTTATTTCGACAACAAAACTGTCGTTTTTATTGAAGAAGAAAAGGATGATTTTCTCAATAAATATATATCTCAAAACTATGAAATTCTTTGCACCAGATTCTATGAAAAGGGAATGCGATTTATTTATTTCCCTTCATTAAAGGATGGATTATCTGAACTTCCTGAAAATATATACTCCTATTTAAAAATAAAAATCCCATATCTATACAACTTACAAGACAATGAAATAAAAGAACTAATCACAGAATTCACAGCAAATATTGATGAGGAATCATTTGTTGCAAATTTCATAGCACCGCTTGAATTGCCTTATTTCAAAAGACCTTGCTTATTAAGAAGCATGTCTGGTGGTTGGAAAAATACTGAGAATCGATTTACCTATAAACCACTAATCTATAGTTCAGAAGAAGACCTGAACAACCTTTTCGACCAGTATTTTTTACAGCTTGTAATACCCGATGACGAAGAAGGGGCTTGCTACAGAAGAGAATCGCCGCCTCCAGAATACGAAAGTGATTTCCACTTCTATAGAGATGCATTTAAAGATGAGCCAGAGCTCAAAGAGAAAATAGATCAGATTAAAGCCCAAGGAAATTACGGAGTTTTAGCCGAAGCGGTAATCTATATGATAGCGACACTAAAAAATGTTAAACCGGAACTACTTCAAAAAATTCAGCCATTAATTGAAGGGAGAGATTTAGAAAAAAAAGCCGAAGTACTAAGCCCAATTCACATTGACAAAGATAATCGCATATTTCTGCCATCTTATGGAAACAGGGAAATTAAACTACACGCATTACCTAAAACAGTCTACTTCCTTTTCCTGAAAAACCCCGACGGAATTCGCTTTAAAGAGCTTCACTTGCACAAGGAGGAATTAATGGAGATTTATGCCGATATCAGCCCTAAAAGCGACCTAGAAAGCATGAGGAAATCGATTGATGATTTAGTAGATAGCACCAATCCCTCATTGAATCAGAAATGCAGTCGAATTCGGCAAGAAATTCTAAGCATTATTGATGAACCTTTAGCAAAGTATTATTATATAGATGGGTATAGAGGCGAAGAAAAGAAGATCAAAATCAATCCATCCTATATACGCTTTGAGTAAGCAATCAGTTTGAGTATAATTACCTATTCGACATTACAACAGAGCTCACTTAATCAGAGATACTAATTCTATATTTCTGACAATGTGATTATTAAATAAATATTCTTTGGCTGCAAGGTTGCAGAAATCAGGATAGCATTTTAAAGGAAAATACATTCGCAGTCGGTTCTAAATACAAAGAACTAGACCTGTAATTCAATTTGCAAATACAATGCAAGCAACTGCTGCATGTTTGCTTTTTAGATGATGTATGCCAGTTAATAAAAGCGCCCTGATTAGATATATGGCTTTGGATCGATGCCTCCAGAGAAAATATCGACCGTATACGCTTGATGGCTTGCTGAGAGAAGTAAATAGATGCCTTGAAGAAGCCGGTTATAGTCAATCAGATAGTGTTGCATTAAGAACTCTCTATGCAGATTTGAAGTTCATGGAAAGTGAGGCAGGATTTGCAGCTCCAATCATTAGAGATAAAAAGAATGGGCACAAATTGTATTACTACGATGATCCGGAATTTTCTGCCATCGGAGTGTATTCATCGCTTCACAATGAAGGCTTAGAGTTGATTGCTCACAGTAAAGGCATCCTCCCTTTTGAATGGATCACTGAACGCTTATACAATACCAAGCATCCTTTAATTAAAAAACGGACGCTCATTCGTTTTACGCACAATCCATTTGTTGCCGGACAAATGTGGGTAAAGAAATTATATGATCTCATTCTTGAACAAGTAGCTATCAAAATTGAAGCAACCGTAAATGACAAACCTGCTAATTACGATCTACATCCTTGGCAAATTAGAGAGCACAGAGGGAGATGGTTTTTACTAGGAAAAGCAATCAACGCATCCATTACACCGGTTATTCTTGCATTATCAGACATTCAATCCATTGAACCCAATACTGATATGATTTATCTACCTCCTTTAGAAACCGATTGGGATGAATTATTTGAAGACTGCATTGGTCCAATCCCTCCAATAGATGAAAAGCCAGAATTAATAAAAATCATAGCCAATAACCATACGGATAAAATTCTCCAAAATGAACCATTGCATCATTCGCAAAAAAGAAGAAAACTGGAAGAAGACCAAGTTGAATATCAATTCAAACTCATATTGGACAATGAGTTAGAACGGCAATTATTGATGCTTGGTCCGGGAATAAGCGTTAAAAAACCAGAAAATCTGCGAAACCGAATGAAAGAAATCACCAAAGAAATGCACACTAGCTATTTAGAATAAATGTCAATATGCAAATAGAATGCACACACACTTTTGAAATTTGGAAATTTATTAGACGATAGAATAGTTATGCTCACCAATGGTTATTGCTTTCTTTTCTACTTCCTAAATGAAATTGAAAAGTGCTTTATGGTTGAAGCGAATAGTAAAATCTATTAAGCAATAGCCTTTGGTTTAACTCCTAACTTAAACAATAAAATTCAATGTGGAATAAAATTATGGTTTTAGCAGAATGGTTCGGCGAAATGGCCGAGCGCTACAAATTAATATAGGATTTTAACAAAGGACCAAATGAACATGACACATACAATTAAATCAATAACGAAATGAGTGATTCGAGCGAAGCTGGCTGCCTAAGCATAGCAATCATAATCATAACTGTAGCCATTTCGATTGGTTCGGGAATGATAGCATGGAATTGGATTGAACCTGAAGGTTTTTGGGGTGCTATTGTCTTCATCATTGCATGGGGACTGTTGAGTAAAATTGGGCATCTCATAGCCATGGGAATTGCAGCACTATTTTTTAGTTAAAACCTTAAATTCTTAAACCATCGAATTGGCAATGAATAGAATTATTCTCCTTTTGTTTTTCGTATTTACAATTAGTATTTGCCACAGCCAAAGCTACAATTACGAACAGGGTGTTAAAGCATACAATGATGGAAACATCGAATCGGCAGTTGAATACTTCAACAGAGAAATAGCTGATAATCCAAAGTCATATTATGCTTTATATTACAGAGCAAATATTTTTAACTATCAGGAAAACTATTCTAGCGCGCTGAGAGATATCAGCAATGTAATTAAATATATCCCGTCCAAAGAAAAGAAGTTACTGGCTGCTTCTCATAGTATTCGCGGCGATATCTATTTTCAAATAGAGAATATCGATAAATCTTTTGAAGAATACGCTACAGCTATAAATATAAATCCCAATGATGCTGATTTATATATTACAAGAGCGCAAAAATACTTCGAACTAAAGAAATACAATTTAGCGGAGGTCGATTATAAAAAAGCGCTCAAAATGGATGAAACCCTGGAAATAGCATATGCTGGACTAGGCAGAAACTATATAGCACAGCGTAAATATGCAGAAGCAGAGACCTTATTGAATAAACTTGTTAAGCTTGCTCCAAACTATTCGATGGCATATAAATTCAAAGCTAGATGCTATTATGAACAAAAGAAATTCAATGAAGCGATAGAAGAAATTTTTACCGCTTTTTTAATAGATGAAGAAGATAATTTTCTACGAGAAACACTGATTCTATACTCGGAAAAAAATGCTGTGCTTGCACTTTCTAAAGTAAATAGTAAAATTATTGAACAACCAGAGAAATCGACATGGTATTATATACGTTCAAGAATTAATTACGATGCTAACGAATTCAAAAAGGCTATCGAAGACATTAATAAACTACTTGAAATAGAAGACGAAAATTATAGATCTAGCCTTTTAACATACAAAGGAAAATGCTTGTTAAACATAGGGTTGTACGAACAGGCCATAGAAATTTATTCAGAAGCCATACTTCTCGATTCAACCGATGCAGAAAACTACAGTAAAAGAGGAGATGCAAAGCGATTAAAAGGTGATTACGAGGGAGCCAGAGCAGATTTTACAAATGCAATTCAACTTGATCCTACGTCCGCATTTTATTATTATAGAAGAGGATGGGTATCTGAGGAATTCATGAATAATAATGAAGCCGGACTCAACGATTACAATCAATCTATTCAGTTGAATAAAGATTATGCTTACACTTATTTGCAACGAGGACGTTTATATGAAAAAAAATTAAACAATCGTGCTAAAGCTACAGAAGACTATTCCGCCATTCTAGGCATTGATACAACAGTAATTAATGGCGGAAATTGCAAACAATATGCATTGTTTCATTTAGGCAGAAACAATGAAGCTATAGAATGGATGAGCAAGATATTAGATGAATACCCTACAGATGGTAATTATTATGATGCGGCCTGTTTATATTCATTACTGAATAAAACAGATGAATCAATAGCTTTTCTTAAAAAAGCATTTGAAAAAGGGTATGTCGATCTCATTCATTTAAGTAAGGATGACGATTTAGATAATTCTAGAAAGTCAAGTGCATTTAATTTGCTCATAGAGGTATGGACAAAGAAAATAGAAGAAAAAAATAAAATTGAAATAATTGATCAAAGCGGAACAAAGAATGTGAAAGAAGAAACCGTTTCTGTTCCGATGAAAGCGAGAGGAGCAAATACCTACGAAGTTTCATGCAAAATAAACGGACTTGGTCTAAATCTAATTTTCGATACGGGAGCGAGCGACATCTCTATCTCGCAAACAGAAGTGCAGTTTATGCTGAAAAATGGGTACTTAAATTACAACGATATTACTGGAACCCAAAAGTACATGGATGCCAATGGAGATATAGAAATTGGAACAACACTGGTTTTCAAAAATGTAGACTTTGGAGGCCTTGTTCTTAAGAATGTAAAAGCATCTGTTGTAAACAATAAGAATGCGCCACTTCTATTTGGCCAAAGCGCACTCAGCAAATATGGAAAAATTACCATTGATAATGAGAAAAAGCTCATAACAATAACAAAGAAAACCACATTTTAGGCTTATTCATATCATCAAGGAAAGTAAATGTAGAGACCAGAAACTACATTAATAAACGGGGCGGTTCTGAAAAGCCAAACGAGTAAGAAACAAAAACACATTTTAAAATGAAAAAATTTTCCTTTCTAGTATTAATGAATATTTTCACCATATTCTCTTGTTTTGCGCAAGATATCATCACAAAGAAAACAGCGGAGGATATTAACGTTAAAGTAATTGAAGTAACGACTTCAGAGGTTAAATACAAAAATTTCGACAACTTAAATGGGCCTACTTTTACTCTTTTTAAGTCAGAAATATTGATGATTCGATATGAAAATGGCTCTAAAGACATTTTTACAGAATCACAAAATCAAAATGGCACTTCAAGCGAAATGAGAATGAAGGGAAAGCAAGATGCCAATACTCACTATCAAGGTAAAAAATCAGGTGCTGGATGGACTGCTGCAACAACTATTGTTATAAGCCCTTTATTTGGTTTAATTCCTGCAGCAGCTTGCTCGGCATCAGAACCAACTGATCAAAATCTTAACTACAGTGATCCTAAATTAATGGAAGATAGTTCATACAACAAAGGATACACTGAACAAGCTCATAAAATAAAAAGAAGAAAAATATGGACTACTTATGGTATTTCTTCCGGAGCTTGGTTACTTTTAATTTTATTATTGTAATAAAAACACAATCAAAATAGAATTCTCTAAATGGCAAGAAAAATATATTTTAGTTAACTTGATGTTGATTGTTTTTGATTGAATAATTCTCTATTAAAGGCTAAATAGTATTAATAATTAATTGAAAATTTATCGAACATAGCATAGATTCCCTACTCAAAAGATATTTTTGGAAATACTGTTTTCACTCCTCGAAAATAGCTCCAATATATCTTTAATCAAAACGGGTTTAGTTACGATTCAATGTAACTAAACCCGTTTTTTTTCATTGTATTCTTGATGTGGTATAATTTATCAAATTGGGATTCTATTTTCTTAATTCCAACATCTCAAGAAGGTCAGCTTCAAACTATACTAAATCAGGAGCCAAATCATTGTTAGTTTGAACTTAAGGTAAAAATAAAAAACATACTCAAAAAATCTTAATAAATTTTATGCCTCTGTAACTTTTTATCGGCTTATCACACCCACTAACCATACATTCATTCCGTTTCAGCTAAAATAAATTCGTCATTACCAAACTTTTCGATCATCTCCCAGAAATAATCCCGAGTTTTACTTCGCCATTTTAACTTTCAATATGATTACATTAAAAAGGATACTTCTGATAATCTGCTTTTTATCTCCAATTTGGTCGATCGCGCAGCAGAAATTTAGTATCAGCGGTTCAATCAAAGACATTACTTCGGGAGAAGAGCTCATCGGAGCCGCGGTTTTAGTAAAAGAATTGCCCAGAACAGGTGTTGTTGCAAATGCTTACGGTTTCTACACCTTAGAACTTCCCTTAGGCGAATACACACTTCGATTCCAATATACAGGCTATGAACTGAAAGAGCAGAAAGTGAAACTCGACAAAAGCATGAAGCTTAATGTTGAGCTAAAACCAAAAAATTCGGAACTCAAGGAAGTAGAAATCACGGCTGAAAAGCCTGATGAAAGTCTTTCACGCGTTACCATGGGTGTCGAAAAACTAAGTGCTAAGGAAATCAAAATGATCCCTGTGCTTTTTGGTGAGGCCGACTTGCTTAAAACACTACAATTGTTGCCCGGAGTAAAAAGTGCAGGAGAAGGGAATACTGGCTTCTTCGTTCGTGGAGGAAGTGCCGACCAAAACCTCATTCTACTCGATGAAGCACCAGTTTATAATGCCTCTCACCTACTCGGCTTCTTCTCGGTTTTCAACTCCGATGCTGTGAAAGAAGCAACACTTTACAAAGGAACAATGCCCACCGAATTCGGTGGAAGAATTGCCTCTGTGCTTGATGTGAAGATGAACGAGGGGAACCAAAAAAAATTGAATGTGCTTGGTGGTGTTGGCTTGATTGCCTCTCGACTCACCGTGGAAGCACCAATTGTAAAAGACAAAAGCTCTTTCATCGTTTCAGGCAGAAGAACCTATGCAGATATTTTTCTAAAATTATCTGCCGACTCCAATCTTCGAAAATCAACTTTGTATTTCTATGATTTAAATGCAAAATTGAACTATAAAATTAGTGACGAAGACCGAATTTTTGTAAGTGGATATTTTGGTCGTGACAATTTCGGCTTTTCAGATCAATTCCAATTCGATTGGGGAAATGCAACAGGAACAGTGCGTTGGAATCACTTGTTTTCTGATAAATTATTTTCAAATACCTCGCTCATATTTAGCGACTACAATTACAAAATCAAAATATCTGCCTCCGATTTTGATGTGGAAATTGGTTCCACAATTAGAGATTGGAATTTAAAACAAGATTATCAATACTACAAAAGCAACAAAAGCACAATTAAATTTGGATGGAATTCAATTTACCACACATTCATGCCTGGTGAGGTAGATGGTGTTGATTTCTTGAGCAACCTCACCAACGACAGAAGATATGCTTGGGAAAATGCAGCATATGTCTCGCACCAGTATCAATTCAATAAAAAGCTATCAATCGATTACGGCCTTAGATTAAGCACATTTAGTTATATTGGTCCTGGTTCAGTTTACGAATTCGATAAAGACGGAAACATCACCAGCGAACGCCAAGCCGCAAGTGGAGAATTCATTAAGAATTACATAAATCCTGAGCCTAGATTAAGTATCAACTACCGCATCGACAGTTTACAATCAATTAAAGGAGGATACAGCAGAACGGTCCAAAACCTGCATTTATTGAGCAATTCAACATCAGGAAATCCAACTGATATTTGGATACCGAGCTCAAACAATGTGAAACCGGAATTGGGAGACCAATATTCGGCGGGCTATTTCAGGAATTTAAAGGGCAATAAATTCGAAGTTTCTGCTGAAACCTATTACAAATGGATGGCTAACCAAATTGACTACCGAAATGGAGCAGAATTAATTCTAAATCAAGAAGTAGAAGGTGAATTGGTTTACGGAACAGGCAGGGCTTATGGTTTAGAGTTATTGCTTCGTAAAAAAACTGGCAAATTCACCGGATGGATTGGCTACACGCTGTCTAGAACTGAACGAAAATTCGATGACATAGACGATGGAAAATACTTTGTAGCAAGACAAGACAGAACCCATGATTTAAGTGTAGTTGCCATGTATGATCTAAATAATAAATGGGCGATCTCTGCTAATTTTGTATACTATACAGGCAATGCAGTAACCTTCCCAAGTGGTAAATATGAAATGGATGGCCAAGTAATCAATTATTATTCAGAGAGAAATGGCTACAGAATGCCAGCTTATCACCGATTGGATTTAGGGGCAACGTATTACCGAAAAAGAACCGATACCTACGAATCAAGTTGGTCGTTTAGCGTCTACAATGCCTACGGACGTGAAAATGCATATACTATCAGCTTCCGCGAAAGCGATACGAATCCTGGACAAACTGAAGCTGTGCAATTGTCTTTGTTCCGCTGGATTCCATCAATCACTTATAACTTTCATTTCAAATGAGAAATTCAATCATACATTCAATTTTCGCAATAATTAGTGTTATTGCCCTTTCTAGCTGCGAGAAAGTGATCGACATCGACCTTAATGAAAGTGACAACAAATTGATTATCGAAGGAAAAATCAACAACGATGGAGAATGCTCAGTAAAGTTGTCGCAAGTGAAAAATTATAACCAGGACAACGAATTTCCAGGTGTAACTGATGCGATTGTCGTGATTAATGATGACCAAGGAAACCTTGATACACTTGAACAAGGAATTCCGGGAATGTATTATTCTGATGAAATCATCGGCACTCCGGGCGCGACATATTCGCTGTATGTTTCATGGAATAACCAAGTTTACACTTCGGTTTGTAGAATGCCTGAATTGGTTCAAATCGACTCATTAACGATAAGAAAAGAAGTGTTTTTTGTTGATACGACTACCATTGCGATCGTTCATTTCAACGACCCAGGTGCCGTAAATAATTATTATAGATATCTGTACACGATAAATGCTACACTCAACAGAGACTATAATGTTGAAAGTGATAGATTCTACAATGGATTGAGTGTAGAAACCAGAATTCCAATATTCAATGGAGGACCAAATGGTGGACCTGGAGGAGGAGGACCTGGAGGACCCGGTAATCCAGGACCAGGGCCATTAAATCCAGATACTTTAAGATTAGAAATGTGGGGAATTGATCAATCGATGGAGCTCTATTACAGAACCTTGTCTACTACAATACAAGCTGCATCAGGACAACAGGCCGCTCCAGCAAATCCAGAAAGCAATATTACAGGTGATGCACTCGGCTACTTCTCTGCATATACAATCAGCAAAGCATCAATTTTAATAGAGTAATTTAAAATTTAATTCCTAAAGAAGATCTGAGTGGATTGATAATTGTGTTAATCCAAAAGATCCATGTTTATTTGATTCCCCATCGATTCCATTAAAACAGGGCGAATTAAACTAAACAACAAAACATGGAAATAATCACTCTGTTTCAGCAGCGGAATAAATTGTTGGACAGATAGAACTACCTTGTCTGATGCAGGCTTCAAACCATAGGCAAGTGCTTCTACCCCATCGATTGTTAAAACATATTCTACCCAAGGACGATTAACTACTTTAACTTCAATGATTTGATTATTAAAATGTCCTTGCCAATTGGATTTCCACCATCGTTTTGCTTCCAATATTATCAATTCCTGCTCCTTGTTATCACGAACAATTAATTGGGAACGAAACATCCCTAGAATTTTCAATTTAAATAAATCTTTGTCCTCTTTCTATTTAACCAATATTTGCCTCGATAAATTATTGAATTTTATTATTATGAATTTGTTCTCGTCAGACTCAAACTGGTATTGGTTGAATTTCAGAAATTTCCAAATGTTTTTCATATTGTTTTTAACTTACACCAAATCGAGTTTCGGTTTTATTAATTAATTCTTCAATGGGTTGTTCATAATCTGCTCTGAAATCTTCATCAATCTTTTTCAAATTAGATTCTGCTTTTTCTAAACATCTAAAAACAATCTTACCTAAGGCTAAATAAAGATATTCCTTGCGCCAAGTATTGTGAAATTGTTCTGCTAAATAAATTAATAGCTCCGTTTCACCTTGCTTGTTAGAAGTGAAACGATAATACTTGGTAATGAGCCGCATGGTCTTTCTGATCGACTTTGTTAAGTAATAGGCATGTTGAAATGGCTCATCGAAAACCGCCTTTATTTCAGGCTTTAACTTTTGAGCATAAAACAAAGGATCATCAGCATCAAAAATTAAATAGGCCAATAATTCTTTGTTTTCCCGTTTCAATTTTGCAACGCGCAAACACAGTTTTATTAATTCTGGTTTACTTAAATCCGCTAATTCTTTTTTTAAATCACTCAGTTTCTCCATCTGAATCTTTCATTAAGTTCTTTTTGGGTATACGAGATGCCTTTTTAAGCGCTTCACGTAAAATCCACTCCAATTGTCCATTGGTGCTGCGAAACTCGTCAGCCGCCCATTTTTCAACGGCTTTTAACATATCCTCGTCGAGTCTTAGAACAAATGGCTTCTTTTTACTCATTTCAAATTCAATTTTTCTCGAATTTCCAATAAGGCTTCTTCTAATTTCTGAGGCTCAACAGTTCCAATGAGCAATTTTTTGCCCGTTTTAAAGGTAATTTGCAAACCCATATCACCAGAAACATTGTAAACTCGATTCTTCCTTGTGCCCTTCACCCCCCAGCCACCGTATTCAGTCAAGGGATTGTATTTCCGTATTTCAAAATGATCAATCTCGCTCCACTTAAAAAACAATGGCTTGAAATGAAAAGGAAAATACTTAATGTAAATTCCGTCTTTTTCAATTCTTAAATGAATAGATGCTAACAAAAGCAAAGGCACTATTGAAATAATCACAATAGAGAGAATAAATAATCCATTCAAATCACTTTTATCACCAGAAAAATTAATTACAATGACCAAAAAAGTAATCAATAAACTAGCTATAGCAACCCAAACTATCGAGTTGCTTCTGAGAAATTGCTTTTCTTCATAGAATAACATCACATTTACTTTTAATTGTTTAATGTTCCAGCATTAATTACAGGACTAGCGGATCTTTCAGAACACAAAACCACCAACAAATTGCTCACCATGGCCGCTTTACGTTCTTCATCCAATTCGATAATTTGCTTTTGAGATAATTTCTCCAATGCTAATTCCACCATTCCAACAGCTCCTTCAACTATTTTAGTTCTGGCTGCAACAACGGCAGTAGCTTGTTGACGCTGAAGCATGGCCTGTGCTATTTCAGGCGAATATGCTAGATTTGAAATCCTCGCTTCAATTACTTTAATTCCAGCAATAATAAGCCTTTCAGACAATTCTCTTTCCAATTGATGATTGATTTCATCACCGCCTGAGCGCAAGCTTAACTCTGTATGTGCATCATCAAAAGTATCGTAAGGATAAGTTCCGGCAAGCTTTCTAATCGCCGATTCACTTTGCATCCGCACAAACATCTCGTAATTATCCACTTCAAATGCTGCCGAATAAGTGTCTTCTACCTTCCAAACTAACACGACACCAATCATAACGGGATTTCCAAGCTTGTCGTTTACCTTAATTGGTTGCGATTCATTGTTTCTCGCCCGAAGCGAAATCTTCTTTCTTGTGTAAAAAGGATTCACCCAGAAAAATCCGTTGGTTTTTACAGTTCCTGTGTAAGATCCAAACAAGACCATCACGACCGACTCATTGGGATTCACTACCATTAAACCAACCATGAGAACAAGTCCCAAAACCGCCAGAATCACTCCTATCAAAACTTGTTCTATGGTCATAAAAAACACACCGGTCGATACAACCAATAGCGCAACTGCCAACATAACACCACCATTCATTGGCTTCATTTCTTTCTCTTTCATATGATATTAATTTGATATCACAAATATATCACATAATCTTTCAATCACACAAGAAAAATCTTCAGTGTATCTCAAGATTTCGCCATGATGAATTCAACCATGAATTCTTATCTTCGCAGCCATGCCGCTATATTTCCACGGGAACGCACCCCTAAAGTTCCAGCACCAGTACTTAGTAACACTTAATTACATCATCCCTTACATCGAAAAACAGCAAGCTTTTCGTGAGGATATGGATGTGTTAGAGATTGGATGTGGAGAAGGTGGTGTATTGAAAGCTTTCGCAGAAAAGAATTGCCGTTGCACCGGAATGGATCTTTCTGTTTCGAAAATCGAACATGGTAAAGAGCTTTTGGCTGAAGAAATTGCGGCTGGGAAAATGGAACTCTTTTCAGCAGACATCTACGATCAGAAAACGATGGATGCATTCCGTGGAAAGTTTGATCTGATCATCCTAAAAGACACGATCGAACACATCCCTGAACAGGAAAAAGTGATGGCTCAATTGGAGGTCTATCTTAAAAAGGGAGGTCGGTTGTTTTTTGCTTTCCCTCCATGGAGGATGCCATTTGGAGGACATCAGCAAACTGCCACAACAAAAATCGGAAAACTCCCTTGGATGCACTTACTCCCAAGGGGAATTTATCAAGCTTGGCTCAGAAAGATTGGAGAACCGGAACCAACGGTAATTTCATTAATGGAAATCTACGACACACGAATTTCTATTGATCGTTTTGAACGTATTTGCAGAAATACCGGGTACACCATTCAAAACCGTAGGTTGTATTTAATCAACCCAATTTACCGATATAAATTTGGGAGATCTCCAAGAATCCAATTTGGCATTTTATCAGCCATTCCGTGGTTCAGAGATTTTGTAAGTACAACAGCTTATTATATTTTGAAACGCGACTAACGCGACAGATAACGGATTAGCATTACTACAACAGCAAAGAGAAACATAAAAATACTGATGCGGTTCATTCCATTCATGAATCGAACGCTAGAATTTCGCTTGTTCTGATCTGCACGAAAAAGAGTTCGTACATCCATGTAATAAAGAAGCTTTTTGAAAATCATCGGAAGGCTATTTGAACAAATGTAACAAGGAAAACATCATTTGGTTCTTGTCGCAACATTTCAATCTTCAATCAGCATGGGCAACTCTACAAAAAAGGTGGTGCCTTCTCCTAGGCTGGTTTCGAACCAAATTTTACCCTCTGAACTCTCTACAATGTTTTTTACTAGGGCCAAACCTAGACCCATTCCACCATTTTTCGTCGTGAAATTAGGATTGAAAATCTTGTCTTTCAATTCTTCAGAAATCCCTGTTCCGTTGTCGGTAATGAGGACTATATATTTACTGTCTCGCTTATCCAATGTAAGCTCGATTCGCTTTAGTTCTTGATCGTTCATAGCCTGAACAGCATTTCTTATCAGGTTATTGAAAACACGAATCATTTGTTCTTTGTCGGTTAACACAAAACACGGATCGCTTAAGCTTGATTGAAAACTAATTTCGACACCCTCTTCGCCTTGGTGAAAATCTTTTGCATTATGAATCAAATCGGTTAAATCGACTTTTTCTTTCACCATTTTGGGCATTTTCGCAAAATTCCCAAACTCAGTTGCAATGTGACTTAATGTGTCGATTTGTTCGATTAAGTTTTTCGTGAACCTATCAATTCGTTGATCAAATCCCGGCGCTTGATCGTCCCAAGCACGCTTCAACATCTGAGTTCCCAATTTCATCGGAGTGAGTGGATTCTTGATCTCGTGTGCGACTTGTTTTGCCATTTCACGCCAAGCACTTTCTCGCTCCGATCTTGCTAGTTTATCCGCACTCTCAGCCAATTCTCCCAACATTCGATTGTACTCTCCAATCAGCTCTCCAATTTCATCTTTTCCCTTCCATTCTATCGCCTCGTTTTTACTACCCAAACGAAGATTCCCCAAACGTTCTTGAATGATTCGAAGTGGTTCAGTAACTGAATTAGAAAGGAAAATTGCTGCAATTACCACCAACACAATTAACAATACATAAATATTGATAATGGCAACAACGAAGGTTGCAATCTCACGTCGAAGCTCGCTTTGCCTTGCAAAATATGGGAGATTCAAATATCCTATTACCCGATTTTCGGAATTTCTTAATGGAACATAAGCTGATAAATAATCCAATTTCCCAATGCGCTCTTGGTGCACAAACTCGGTTGATTTTTCGACCAATAAATGGTGAAATGCATCTGAATTCATTTTACGAGAAACAAGCCCTTCATCAAAAACCTTGGTTCTTGAGGATGCAAATAAAATTCCCGAAGGTGTGAAAATATTAATATCGGCAAAAAAGACATTTGATTGGCGCGTTAGCGCATATGCAATATCCTCAGCTTTGGAAGGATCTAGATAGGAATCCTTATTTAATAAATAATCGGTTTCAACCAATATAGAATGAATTTTCTCGCTAATTGATCTATAATTCTTTTGATTGTTGTTTGAAATAATATAGAGAATTGTCCCTCCACCAATAAGGAAGAGCGACAAAAATAAAATCAATATAATCGATAATTGAATCCTTCTTTTAAAACTAAATTTTACATTTTTTCTAGAGAGCCAAAATTCCCGAATTAAAAAAGGAATTAAAACCATCAATCCAAAAAACAACATTAAATATGAAAACGGAGTAAGAACTTGCAGCACTCCGGCGGAAGGAAGGCTCAATACCACAAGTGTTTGTGCACCTGACCTGGAGGCTAAATGACTAAATCCTCCGAATTCCAATTGAATCGGTTTATCCAATCCTGCATTCTTAAATAGTGTATCACTTAAACTATATGGAAATTGCCCAAAATGTGACACCAATTTACCTGAATTGTAGCGAGCATAGCTGTACTTACTCATATCGGTTTTGGTGCTCACCATTTTATCGAGCAGCAATTCAGGATATCCGATTTCTTCGGGTGTATATCGAGAATTAAATTCGATATATAAATTACCAAGTGGAATTGAATCTCTAGGCGAATCGTAAACTGCCAATCGTGCTAAATAGCTTATTCTTCCTGAGTTATTATCTAAGAAAAAGAAATTCTCACTTAAGGTTGGTATTCCTATAGAATCGATTAAATGATCAAAAACCAAAGGATCATGACCCGAATTTGTATATAATGTTGTTAAGGGGCATTCGTCGGCCCCAAAAACTTCAACATTGATTTTATATTTTTCCCAATATCCATTAAAAAACAATTGAGCTAAATCGCGAACCTGACCGGTTATTGTTGTTCCCGGACGGAGATAGCTCTTTAAAAGAGTATCTGATAGAATTCTCTTTTCAGTTTCAAGAAATAAACTCTCAGCAATTGGATCACGCTCTGCTGCAATTTTTCCTGCCAGCAATTGGCGTTTTTCCATTTCTCGTGAATTGGTATATCTTAAAATAAAAGATGTTCCTATCAATGAGAAAAGGGCAATCAAGCCAATTATAGAACCGTAACGATAAGGCTTTGAACCATATGCTGAAAGCCAAATTCCACACAACAATATACCTACAGATGGCAACAATGTAAAATCTAAACCACCCGAAAAGACATCCAAAATGGTTAGTGCAAAAACCAACAATCCAAGAATCGTAAAAAATGATTTATGTCGAATTTCTAAATGCCTAACTATACTAAGCCCTTTGTCGGCGAGCAGAAAAAATGAAGCAAATAGTATTCCGGTGATTAAGTAGGAAATATAACTGCTAAGTGTTAAAGACAGAAAATCGTTAATGTCTAAAGAAATGCTGGAATTAATAATTAATCCTCTCAGCAAATCAAAGCAAAACCAGCCAAAAACTAATAAGACAAATACAATTGAAATAGAGAAAAGTACTTTTCTCTTTAAATGAATAAGAAAATCGGCTTGGCAAATCAGTAAAACTGTATAAAAAAGAAATATGCTATTTAAAAATAAATCGCCTAAACTCGGCAACCAATTAGATGCTCCATATTCGCTCGGATTAAACAAATCGGAGGCATAGAGAATATCAGGTATTTTAAAATAAAATGAAATTCCTCTAATTAACAGTAAACTAAACCACCAAAGGAAAATCAATTTCCTTCTGTGTTTTTTCTTAAAGCCAAATACAGTGAAATGTCCTGAAACAAGGAACATTGCCAAACCTAAATAAATAAGCCAATTTAAGCTGCTATTTCGGTGATTTTCACCCAACGGATCATCAAATGCTTTAAACCAAACCGCAATTTTTCCACGTTGATCCAGTACAGGCTGACTTCCAATTACAGGATCATTGTACAATTCAGCCTCGCCAGAAATGGTTTCATTGCCAGGAAAATAATCATGCAAATAATCGTTCTGATAGGAATATTCGCGCTTGATTAATGCCATGGCTGTAACGCCGCACTTGCCCGTTTTTATTCTACGCACGAGATACCAACCGTTCTTCAGTTTCCAAAGTTGCTTGTCGGGGTATTCTCTGATGACATCTAAACCTATCGGAACGGTATTGTCGCTCCAAAAAAGTAAATTTTCATCGTCGTATCGGAACAATGCGATTTGCTGTTCATTTGATGCTTTCTTCCATTTTTCAGGATAATTGCGATAGTCTCCAAAGTTCAGGCATGAATCGGCCGAAAATGCTTCAGCAACTTTTAACAATTGCGTTTCTCTCTCTAAAAGATAATTCCTGAATTCAATTAACTGCTGCGATGAATCTTCTTTTTTATGCAATACATCATGCCAAAAATATGTCGCTCCCAAGGTGAGCAACGACAAAATCAAAAGCAGGATAGGCAGTTTTTTCACAAAGACGGTTGATGCACAAATTAACAACAATAAGCACAATACTCAAATATCGAAAGGTTGAGTTGGATAGCGCTAAACAGTACAATATTTTATCTCCAAACTACAGAATATCCTTAAATTTGCTGCGTTGAAAACCAATGTATGAAATGAAAGGGATTCAATTTCCAGATTGGGCTAATTAAATAAAAATTGCGTTGAACATATTTTCAAACTTCAGCTTTAAGTTGTTCCTGGTTTTCTTTGTTTACTGCGGGAATCTCCAAGGACAAGCATTGAGCATCGAGCCTAAAAAGCTGGATTTTGGAACTACCGAAAAGGCTGGCTCCTTAAAAACAAGAGTTATTGTGAAGAATAACAGTGCAAAGACCCTTGTTTTATTGAAAGCCGATGCACCCAAGAATTTCATTGTAAAAGCAGGTCGAAAAATCATTCCAGCAAACGATACCACGCAATTAATTGTTGAATACCATCCGTTGGAAGCAGGGAAATTTACCGGCGAAATTCAGTTGTTTCATAACCAAGGTAACAATGCACAAACTTTGAAGGTTTCCGGTGAAGTGAAGCAACTTCTCGCCGACCAACTGAGCAATTGCGTCGATTTTTCACCTAAAATGAACGCAGGAAATCCTTCTGCCATTCCAACTTTCACCAACCACATTGCCTATTTCAAAGATTCGAAGACTGGAAATCCAATCAACGAAGCTTCCATATTGTATGTATCGCAAAGTGGAAGAGACAAAATGGAAAGGACCACTACCACGGGCACATTGAAAACCCAAATCCCCGTTGGGCCTTATGCTTTGGTGGTTTCTGCGCCTGGTTTCGAGTCGCTGATGACCGAACAATACATCAAGTTCAACGCAGGCTCTCAAAGTTTTGTGCTTTCGCCATCGAAAGACAAACCGAAGGAAGTAAAGCCAGAACTTCAACCAATAACTTCCACGCCTGCGCCCGACAAATCTGATCTTTTCGACAATTCTTTCAAACCCAACAACATTGTTTTCTTGATCGATATTTCGGGATCAATGAAGGAGCCCAACAAACTTCCACTGTTAAAAAAATCAATTGCCGCCCTGCTGAAGCCAGTTCGTGAAACCGATAAAATTACCATTATCACCTATGCGGAGGAAGTGAAAACCATCGTTCCGACAAGCAATGGAGACCAAAAGTCAAAAATCCTGCAACAATTGGATTCGCTAAAAGCGGGTGGCGTTACTGCTGGAAGTGCAGGTGTAAAAAAGGCTTATGAGTTGGCTGAAAACGCCTTTTTGGTGGATGGAAACAACCAAGTAATTCTAGCTACCGACGGCGTTTTCAGAGTGTCGGCGAAAGACAAGAAGATGATCGAAAAATTCGCAACAACACCCGAAAAGAAAATCATCCTTTCTGTTACTGGTTTTGGAGATCAAGACGACGCTCTCAATATGTTGAAAGGCCTAAGTGAGCTCGGGAAAGGCAGTTTCATTCACATCCAAAATGAAAAGGAATCCTTAAATGCCTTGCTGGAGGAAATCAAAAATAGATCGAAACGATAAAATTAGTTCTGCTGAAATCTGCTCGAACGTGTCGTAAGATGCGCATGAAAACGGTGCAGCAATTCGGGATCCTTTTCTAAGGCATTTCCCACAACCACCAAATTGGCTCCTGCATCCAAGGCAAGCGATAGCTTTTCGAGGCTGTCGATTCCACCACCAACAATCAATGGAATGCCTAATTCAAGTTTCACTGCGTGGATCATTTCTGGCGGAACAGGCCATTTGGCACCGCTTCCAGCTTCGAGGTAAACCAATTTCATTCCGAGTAACTCGGCCGACAAGGCTGTTTTGGCTGCGATATCGGATTTGTCGCGCGGAATAGGTTGCGTTTGACTCATGTAAGCCACCGATGTTACCTTTCCACTCTCTATTAATATGTAGCCAGTTGGAATGATTTCCAAACCGCTCCGCTTGAGTTTCCGAGCAGCTTCCACATGCTTGCCGATAAGCAGATCGGGGTTTCTACCAGAGATCAAACTCAACAGCAACAAGGCATCTGCTTGCTCATCAACTTGCGTCTCATTTCCAGGGAAAATAACCACTGGAATTCCCGGTCGCATACTACGGATTTCAGCCACACAAGCTTTTACATCAATTGCATCAGAAGTTGAACCTCCTACCAGAAAAAGGTCAGGCGGAGACGATTCTGCCACAGTGAGCAGATGCCTCAATTTGTTCAAACTTAACTTTCCGGGATCAACCAAAACGGCAAGCAGGACGCGGCCTTGGCGTGATGCATCCTCAATAAATGTGAGCACATTCAACATTTCGCAAAAGTAAACTTTTGAACCACCGAAACAAGGATTTCAGATCAGCATGAAATTTCTGCTAGATGCAAAAAACTCGGCAATCGAATACTCTGTATGATGATGCTGAATAGTTTGAAATGAGAGGCTCTTCAAAATTTCTTACATCCTATTGACTCTTCATTAAAATTCCTGCACAAGAAAATTTCTACAGTAAAATCAAGCATTTCCAAAGAATTGCCGATTTGAATTCCTGCATCAAGTGCTTTGAACTTACACCTGTCAGTTCGGCTGTAAAGCCTGAAAAATCAAGCCATTGCGCCAAGGTAGCTTTGTATCGGGTCAAAGTGCGCCCACACGACAACATGAAACAGAACTACATCAAAAATACCAAAAGCATATGAGCCGCATTGGGAAATGGTTATGTACGGTCGCTCTAATATTATTAGGAACGCATGCAACATGGGCGCAGCTTACAACGAATGGAAACACTACAGTTTCAGCAAATGCCCTGGTAAATAATATCATCGGAACTGGAGTTACGTTTTCAAATGCAACCTACACTGGTCGTGCAGTGGCTGTTGGTACGTTCAACGGAGTATCCTCTAACATCGGGCTTCCATCGGGGGTTATCATTACTTCAGGGCATATCAATGTAGCGCCAGGTCCAAATAGCAACGGAGGTGCAACTTTCTCCAACAATGGCCCCAATATTCCAGAACTCGAAACGCTTGCCCAATCCACAACTTTTGATGGAGCTATCCTAGAATTCGACTTCATCCCACAAAGCAACTTTGTAAGTTTTAGATATGTGTTCGCATCCGAAGAATACAACGAATATGTGTGTTCAGAATTTAACGATGCTTTTGCCTTTTTTATAAATGGTCCGGGAATAACTGGAACAGAAAATCTGGCCGTAGTGCCATCAACCACAACACCTGTAACCATCAATACGATTAACAATGGCTCTGTTGGTTCTTTAGGATCCATTACCAATTCACCCTGCGTTCTCACGAATTCGGGGTATTTTGTTGGAAACGCTTCCAATACTGTTCAATACGACGGCTTCACAACTGTCCTCACAGCACAAAGAACAGTGGTTCCATGTCAGACATATCATATTAGAATGATGATTGCAGATGGTGCAGATGACATCTTCGACTCTGCAGTATTCTTGGAAGAAAACTCATTTTCGTCGGATGTATTCGCAGTGGATGTAAGTACATTCTTCAACGATTCAACTATCTATGAAGGATGTACATCTGCCGACATCACTTTTAGTCGTCCTGATCCAGATCCAAATCCGCTAACCATTACCTATTCAGTATCTGGAAGCGCAACAATGGGAACTGACTATACGCCACTTTCAGGATCGGCTACTATTCCCGCAGGACAAACCTCAACAACAGTTACTGTTAACGGTTTTGCTGATGGTGTGAATGAAGGAACCGAAACGATTATATTGAATGCCAATACGCCTTGTGGAACGATTCCCCAAATCATCTTCTTGCGTGAAAAACCTCCACTCACAGTAATTGCACCCAACAATGCGATTTGCTCAGGTCAAGGTCCAGTAACTTTAACAGCAACTCCTCAAGGAGGGATTCCACCATACACTTATGCTTGGGACAATGGATCAACCAGCAATACAATTAGTGTTAATCCATCAAGCACAACAGCTTATACGGTTATCGTAACTGATTTTTGTGGAAGCACATCGATGGGGCAGCCAATTGTGAACATTGGCGATATTCCAACAGCTTCTATTTCAGCTCCACCATTTGTATGTAGTGGTGTGCAAGTCCCTGTGACTTACACGGGTACTGCTTCTCCGTCAGCAACTTACAATTGGGATTTCGACAATCCTTCTAGCGTTTCCAGTGGGTCCGACCAAGGCCCATACCAAGTGAGTTGGGATTCGGCAGGTGTAAAAACCATCTCGTTGCAAGTCATTGAGAATGGCTGTGCATCCAATACCGTTACCACACAAGTTTTAGTAAATCCAACACCTACAGCCGATTTTGTAATTGATCCGATTGCCTGCGCAGGACAAAGCACAACGATAACCTATACAGGAACAGGAACCGATGCAGGTGGGTATGGCTGGGGCTTCCCTGGCGGAGTGATTATCACTGGAGGTCGCCGTGGTCCTTTTGAAATTCGATGGGATTCGGTTGGTGTTTATGGAGTTACCCTTACGGTTACTGAAAATGGTTGTACTTCACCGGGCAATGAAGTTTTCGTGAATGTTCAACCAACACCAACATCGGATTTTTCAGTCGAAACACCAGTTTGTGTCGGTGAAGCATCTACAATCAGTTACGATGGAACAGCTTCATCAACAGCAACCTACAATTGGAACTTCGCAGGCGGAACCATCCAAAGTGGAAGTGGCGCAGGCCCTTATGAAATCGTTTGGAATACCTCTGGAACAAAAACCGTTTTCTTATCTGTAACCGAAGCGGGATGTACCAGCAATATCACTTCACATCAGGTGCAAGTCAACAGTATTCCACAAGCAAACTTTAATGTGGCATCGCCTGTTTGTGCTGGACAACCAACAACAGCAACCTATTTAGGAAGCGCCAACAGCAACGCGACTTACAATTGGAACTTCGATTCTGCCACTGTTCAAGCAGGATCTGGCCAAGGGCCGTTTACTTTGCAATGGGACAATCCAGGAAACTACAACGTAACACTCACGGTATCGAGAAATGGCTGTACATCTTTGCCATTTAGCGCACCTGTAACTGTTTACGCAATTCCTACGGCTCCATTCACTGTTGAATCGCCAGTTTGTGTTGGAGAAGGATCAACCATCGGATATACCGGAACTTTAGGAAGTGGTAGCACTTTTACATGGGATTTCAGTGGAGGATTGCTTCTTTCAGGCAATGGTTCAGGACCGTATGAAGTTTATTGGACATCGCCAGGTACCAAGCAGATCACTTTCAGTTTAACATCGCCGGAAGGCTGCCCATCGCCACCGAACACCATTCCAGTGATCGTAAATCCAACGCCAAGTTCAACCTTTACGGCCGAAACGCCTATCTGTCTCAACGAAACGTCGACAATCAATTACACAGGCAGCGGAAACCCAGGCGCCCAATATTCTTGGAGCTTCAACGGTGGAATCGTTATGAGTGGCGGAGGACAAGGACCATACGAAATTCAATGGCAAACTCCGGGCATCAAAACCATCATCGTTCAGGTAGAAGAAAATGGTTGCGTTTCGCCTCCAACCCAACAACAAGTTAACGTAAAACCTTTACCAACAGGATATTTCACAGCTGTGACGCCTGTTTGTGCATTCAATACAACCACCATCGTATATTCCGGAAACGCGCAAGCAAATGCGTTCTTCACGTGGGATTTTGACAATGGTGTAATCGTTTCGGGCAGCGGACCAGGACCAATTCAGGTTTATTGGGAAACGCCTGGACCAAAAAACATCCGTTTGATCGTTGAAGAGGATGGTTGCGAATCGATTGAAGAGGTCAATATTGTCAACGTAAATCCAATTCCGCAAAACTCATTCACGGCCACTAGTCCAGTGTGCATCGGCGAACCATCTATTGTTTCGTACACTGGAAATGCACTTCCAAATGCCAATTACACATGGAATTTCGGCGATGGAATTGTGCAATCGGGCGCTGGTGATGGACCATTCGAAATTATTTGGCAAACGGAAGGCATAAAAACCATCACCCTCGATTTGAGCCAGTTTGGTTGTCCAGCACCACAAACCACACAAACAGTTCAGGTAAATCCAATCCCAGATTCACCGTTTACGGTGGATGATAGGGTTTGCGTTGGAAGCCCGTCGACAATTACCTACACCGGAACAGCATCTTTACTTGGAAGCTACAACTGGAATTTCGACGGTGGAATCATCGTTTCAGGCGCTGGAGCTGGGCCATTCGAAGTGATGTGGAACACACCAGGCGTAAAAAACATCACACTTTCAGTGGTCGAAAATGGCTGTCCATCACTACCATCTGTTCAACAAATTGAAGTGATTCCATATCCAACTTCCGATTTTATTGCCAATCCACTCACGTGTGAAGGATATACTACCACGGTAACCTTCACCGGCACAGCCATGAATGAGGCTACATACGATTGGAACTTCGATGGAGCAACCGTTTTGGCTGGAACTGGAGCGGGACCTTACTCAGTAACTTGGCCGGTGGAAGGAACCAAAACACTCACATTAACGGTGAATCAATTCGGTTGTCAATCGCCCGAAAGTCAAGTAGTATTGGATGTTTCACCTACACCTGAATCATTTGCAGGCGACGACAGAATAATCTGCCCAGGAGAAACCATTCAAATTGGAGGAATCTCGGTAAACGGATACGATTATTTGTGGACTCCGTCAGCAGGTTTATCAAATCCAACCTTATCAAATCCGAATTTGGTGCTCGAAAACATGAGCAATGAGCTTCAAGCTTTTCAATACATTTTAGCAACAACTTTAGGCAATTGCACCGCTTACGACACCATGAATGTGATGGTGCAACCGATGCCACAAATTGCTTGGGATGCACCTGAAGGGCAATGTTTAAGTGGCAATTCCTTCGACTTCAACATTACAGGAAATTACTCCTCTAGTGCAGCATTCACATGGAATTTCGGACAGTTTGCGAACCCTCAAAATTCGAACATCGAAAACCCATCCGGAATTGAGTTTTTGACCACTGGCGTTCATGTGATTACTGTTTCTGCTAGCGATTGGGGCTGTAGCAGTCCAACTTACACAGATTCGATTGAAATTTTCGCTATGCCGGTAGCCAACTTCACAGGCTCGAACTTAGAAGGTTGTCCGCCATTAACAGGCGAGTTCATCAATCTATCAGCCGATTTAGGAAATCAAACCTACAACTGGAACATGGGCGATGGGTTCAACTACAGCGATTATGTGCCGAACCACAGCTATGAAACATCAGGAAATTACACAGTAACCTTAACCGTAACCACCGAGAATGGCTGTTCGGCGCAGTTTGAAGCCCACTCAATGGTGAATGTTTATCCTGTGCCACAAGCAGGTTTCGATGTAAATCCAGATGTATTAACAACAGCTCAACCACTGGCAACTTTCCTAGATAGATCGGCAGGTTCGAACACTTGGGAGTATGACTTAGGAGATGGAAATGTTTCTTACGAGCGGAACTTCCAGCACAACTATTTTGTTCCGGGTGAGTACTCACTTCGCCAGAAAGTCACCAATCAGTACGGTTGTATTGCATATGCTTACAAAACCTTGAAAGTGGAGCCTGTAATGACCTTCTATATTCCGAATGCTTTCACGCCGGATGGTAATGGTAAAAACGAAATATTCAAATGTTACGGTTTGAACATTGAGGAATTCCGCATGGAAATCTACAACCGCTGGGGAGAACTGGTGTTTGAATCGAACGACATCGACTTGGGTTGGAATGGAAAGCTTTTCAACGAAGGAGATCGTCCTGTTTCACAAATGGATGTATACGCAGTAGTGGTGTATGTGCGCGACAACCTTGAATTGCCACCACGAAGAATCGATCACCGGGTAACCTTGGTGAGATAAAAGAAATCAATAGGAATTTTGGTCGCTTACCGAAGAGGTAACAACCAGATAATTTCCGAGGAATGTGATGGCTTGCAGGGTGTAAATCCAGTGCAGGCCATCTTTTTTAAAATGGCAGGTCAGTGTATCATTTCCGGTTGTTTGAAAAGGTTCGAGCACCATTTCATCAGCGAAGTTCAGTGCGCGTTTGCCCCAGCTTTTGTAAACGGCTTCTTTGGCTCCCCAAATAAATTGCAAAGCCATTTGGCGGTCGGAACAATCATCCAAAAACTTTTGCTCTGATGGATGCAATAATCTAGGGACGATCTTTTCGAGTGTAGGTCGGATTGTTTCTACATCGATGCCCGGTTCGTAATTTTTTGAGAGTACGATGGCCAAATATTCACGCGAGTGACTCAATGAAAACCCTATAGAACGATCAGTAAGCCAAGGTTTTCCAAATTGGTCATATTGAATTTCAGTAGGGCTGCCTAGACAAAATTCTAGCATTTGATGGATGAGCCCATTTGTCTGAATCTTAATATCAGCAGCAGTTTCAGTGAATTTATCAAGAGATGCAACATAAACCTTGTTGGCTTCATCTTCGAAAAAGGTTTCAGGAAAAAACTTAGGATTTTTTGCGTGCATTGCGATGCAAACTTAATTCGTGTTTTGGATTTTTTTTATTAAGTTTGACTGTTATTCTTCGATTATGGGTAAAACATTTACCAATCTCAAACGTCTTTTTGCCTTTGCAACAGGAATCGTTGTTTCAGTAAGCGCTTCATTTGCACAAACTATCGACAATACACTTACGCCAAATCAATACATCAATAACTTGGTGGGGCTTGGTGTTTCCTATGGCAATGTGACTTTTCAAGGCGATGGCCAAGCGATTGGTTATTTCTCGGGTGCTAGTGCAAATCTTGGTTTTGGCAGTGGGGTCATCATGGCTACAGGCCCAGTTGCTGAGGCTATTGATCCAGCTTTCTTTGGTCAACTAGATCAAACACAGGTACTCACCAATCTGCCTGATCTTACTACCTTGGTTCCGCCAACTTGTGGATTTGGAGGTGCTAACGATGGAAGTATCTTGGAATTCACATTCGTTCCTCAATCAACCCCTGTTTCTTTCCGTTACATTTTCGCTTCTGATGAATATCCGAATTGGGTTTGTTCTCAGTTTAATGATGCATTTGCATTTTTGATTTCTGGGCCAGGCATTGCAGGCACACAAAACCTTGCGCTCGTTCCGGGAACAAGCGACCCTATTACCATCAGTACCATCAACAACGGACAAGTTGGAGGTTCAGGAAGTGCTGCAAACGACCCTTGCATCTTAACCAATTCTCAATATTTCAATAGTGCGCCTCCAACCGATATTTACTACAACGGATTTACAGAAGTGTTGACCGCCGTAGCAGATGTAATTCCTTGTTCAACCTACACGCTTAGACTTTTACTCGCGGATTATTGCGATACAGGTTTATCCTCAGCAGTATTTTTGGAAGCCAATTCATTTGGAGCTGCGCCAATTTCAATCTCACAAACCACACTCAATGGAGATTCAACTACCTACGAAGGCTGCGCTCCTGCTACTTTGATTTTTACCCGTTTAAATCCAGATCCATTTGATTACGTTTTCCCATTTACCTTAACAGGAACAGCGATTCAAGGAGTAGATTATTTAGGTGTACCGCCGTTTGTAACCATTCCAGCGGGTCAAACTTCTGTGGAACTTACCTTGCAAGCTGTTACAGATGCGATTGTTGAGGGTGAGGAAACCATCGAATTGAGTTATCAAACAATTTGCGGTACGATTTCGACCACCGTTTTTATTACTGAACCGCCAACAGTGGCAGTAACTCCAGTGGCAACACCTTCCATTTGCGAAGGTCTCGGCCCTGTAACGATTTCAGGAATTGCCACTACGGGTGTTGCACCATTTACTTACACTTGGTCGAATGGCTTGCCTAATGGCAGCAGTGCTAGTGTAAATCCCTTGGTAACATCTACCTATACTCTTACAGCGACCGATTTTTGCGGAAACACTGCCAGTACTAATCTTACTGTAAACGTTGCCAATACGCCTGACGTACCTTCAGTTCTGCCTACAAATCCAATATGTGAAAACGAAGACTTCACACTTACCGCAACTACTTCATCAACAACTGCTTTATTGAACTGGAGTGGTCCAAATGGGTTTACCCAAGTTGATGGAATCGGGTTGGTAAATATTACCAATGCTACAGTTGCAAATATTGGTGATTATAGTGTTTTTGCCTCCGAATTTGGATGCAACTCAGCACCTGTTGTTGTAACCCAATTGGTTAACCCTAGACCAGTTTTGAGTAATCCTACAGCAACTACTCCTGCTTGTGAAGGCAGTCCGCTGAATATTTCAACATTGGTTGCACCGCCAACCGCAACAGTTACTTGGACATTCCCCGACAATACAACAGCTACAGGTGCTTCATTAAACTATTTAAATGCTGCTCTGAGCCAATCAGGCACCTATGGAGCCACTGCAACCCTGAATGGATGCGAAGCATTGGTTCCGGTGGGTGTTGTAGTTCAGGTAAACGATACGCCCGATGCACCAACGGTTACATTCAATTCGCCGGTTTGTGCTGGGTTCGATCTTAATCTATCTACCACTGCAACTGCTGATAGTTACGAATGGACTGGTCCAGGCTTGTGGACTTCCACCTTGCAAAATCCTGTTCGTTCGGCAATGAATCCAGCAAATGCCGGAGTTTACAGCCTCAAGGTAACAACCAACAACTGCGAAAGTCCAGCAACGGCAGTAACCGTTGAAGTGATTGATGCATCTTTCCTTCCACAAATTGTTTCAAACTCGCCAGTGTGTCAAGGAACTGACCTTGATTTTAGTACCCCAATTGTGAATGGTGCGCAATATTTTTGGTCAGGACCGGGAGGATTTACAAGTAATTCAATCGACTTTTCTCAAGATGATGTTGATCTCACGCAAGAAGGCAATTACAGTTTGTATTTAGTAATTGGTCAGTGTACAACTGCAACAAATACTTTCAGTGCTGAAGTAGTTCCAATTCCATTAACCAATGCTGGTCTCGACAATGCAACATGTTCAATGCAACCTTTGCAAATCGGCTCACCTGCTTTGCCTGGCCATACTTACAGTTGGTCACCATCTTTGGGATTAAATTTCGCCACTGTTTCAAACCCTACTGTAACAATTTCGAATATCGGTGATGGTCCTGTAACCTATCCTTTTATTCTAACAACCACTTCCGATGGATGCTCGGGCTTTGATACCATTTTCGTTC
The DNA here is from genome assembly GCA_945883545.1 of Chitinophaga pinensis. Lineage (GTDB taxonomy): Bacteria > Bacteroidota > Bacteroidia > M30B66 > M30B66 > CAMCXT01. Next base: position 50,180 of record CAMCXT010000003.1, read on the forward strand.
AAGTGAATCCTCAACCGGTAGCATCATTCGAAACTCCAGCTCCACAATGTTTCGAAGGCCATTCATTTAACTTCGCTGCACAAGGCATTTACAACAGTCCTAATCCTAGAATTATTTGGGATTTCGGTCCAGGCGCATTGCCTGATTCATCTTCTGAAATGAATCCACAAAATGTGATTTTCCCATCAACAGGATTGCATATGGTTAGGCTTTCCATCATCGACAATGGCTGCATAAGTAATACTTATATGTCTCCTGTAAATGTTTGGAACATGCCTGTGGCAAACTTCGCCCCTGATTTGGTAGAAACATGCGAGCCTAGCTTGGTAAATTTCACCGACTTGTCGGAGGATGAATCTCCTTACAGTTGGAGTTGGGATTTTGGAAATGGGCGATTTAGCAACGAACAAAATCCGTCGGTACTTTACCGTGAAGCTGGAATGTATACGGTATCGTTGATGGTGACTAACTTGAATGGATGTTCGAACACTTATACAGTGAATTCACTCATCACCGTAAATCCATCTCCACAATCAGCATTTAATCTTTATCCGGGCAACATCCTCACAATTTCCGATCCGACCATCGAGATTTCTGATCTATCGAACAATGCTAGCGAGTGTTACTATACAGTTGGAACCGATTCGCTTTTCTTGTTCAATACAAATTATACGTTCCCTGATTCGGGCAATTATGAGATCGTGCAGTTTCTATCAAATGAATTTGGCTGCACCGATACTTCAATACAATTGGTGCGTGTAGACATTGGTTACAAAGTATACATCCCAGGAGCATTCACACCAAATGAAGATGGGAACAACGATGTTTTCAAGATTTATGGTGAAGACATTGCAACTGCCGAAATCAAGATTTTCAACCGTTGGGGAGAATTGCTTTACACTTCTTTCGACCCAGATAATGGATGGGATGGAAAAACCAAATTAGGCGACAAAGTGGTTCCTGGAGGTGTTTACCTTTATTCTATTGATCTGTTCGACCGATTCGGAAATAAATATGATTACGATGGAACCATTCAGGTTCTAAGATAAAAGTCACCTACAGATCGTCTTCTTGAGAAGATGCTGTTGAATGATCATTTTTTAGGAACGCCTTCAGATTACTGAGGGCGTTTTCTTTTTGGAACAAATGCGCCGAAACAATTCCTGAAACTCCTGTTTCATTCAATAAGCGCAAATAATCTTCATCCTCAGTAAAGCCTGCTGAGGCAAGCACAGGCAATGATGTTGAAGCAGTTACTTTACTAAAAACATCAAAAATCATTTCATGGTCACCACGGGTAATGGCCGACACAAGTACCTCACTTCCGCCCCGATTTTCAATCATCGCCATCCAATTCACGAGGTCGATTTCTGTTCGTGATTTTCCACCACTGAGATAGACCTTCCAAGTTCCAAAAGTATGTCGAGTATCAACCGCCACAAGAAGCGATTGCCTCCCATGAAGGGTTGAAATTTTATTGATCAATTCTGGATTTCGAACTGCAGCAGAATTCACATAAACGCGTGGCGCACCATATTTTAAAAGATCTTCTACATCATTTACCGTATGCACGCCGCCACCAAAAACAAATGGAACTTTGAGGTTTTTGTTCAAGTCCTTCAAAAACCGAGGAAGATTTCTTCTTCTTTCAGAAATTGAGGTTACATCCATCAAAATAATCTCATCAGCACCTTGAGATTCGTAAATCAAGGCCAATTCCATGGCTTGGTTGTAATCCTTTACATGTCGATTGTCGGCAGTAGTAGCCTGACCATCAGCCGTATAAATACTAGGAACAATTTTCTTGATGCCTTTCGTTTCTATCATTGGTTTCCAAAAATAATGTATTTGTTGCCTCAATGTACTTTTAGAGTCAGTTCATGCGAATTCCTGTATTGAAATCAATTGTATTACTTTAGCGAAATCAACCTTTTCATCCATGGCCCAATCTGGCAAACATCCTAAAGGACTACCGTATTTATTTTTCACAGAGATGTGGGAACGATTTGGATACTATCTCATGTTGGGCATTTTCGTGCTTTACATGATCGATGTTGAAAAGGGCGGACTTGCAATTGCCGACAAAGCTTCCTACGACATTTTCGGTACTTTCATCGCTATCACTTATTTGACTCCTTTTTTGGGCGGTTTCCTGGCGGATAAAAAACTGGGCTACATTTCAAGTGTGTACATCGGAGGTACATTAATGGGCCTCGGTTACATGGGCTTAGGCATCCCAGGTTTGGAAGCTTTTGGGATAAATCTCAGTGAGGAGTTCATCATGACTTCCTTTTGGATTTCGATGTTCTTAATCGTTGTTGGAAATGGATTTTTCAAACCAAGCATTTCAACCATCTTAGGAAACCTCTATTCAACACCTGAGTTCAAGGAAAAGAAAGACTGGGGCTACAACCTTTTTTATATGGGCATCAATATTGGCGCCTTCCTCGGTCCGATCTTCGCTGCATTCATGCGAAACAAATACAATTGGTCGGCATCCTTCCTCACTGCAGGTATCGGGATGTTTGTTGGATTGATTGTGTTTACAATAGGACTGAAACACATCCGCCCTGGCGAAAGAAAACCTGATGAAGCTGCAGCTGGCGAAAACAAAGACAGTAGCCTAGCTCAAGTGCTGACCTATGTATTTTTGCCTGCTATTGGTGCAGGTTTATTAGGCTGGTTTTTGCCTACAGCAATTTTAGGGGGCACTTTGATGGATTCGAAAAGTACAGATGCATTCTTATTTGCATCCGTTCCGGTGATCATCTTTTACGTTTCACTTTGGGTGCGCGCTAGAGAAGGCGAAAAGCGCCCGATTGCAGCATTGCTCGCCATTTTCGCGGTAAGTGTAGTGTTCTGGGCTGTATTTAAGCAAAATGGAACGGCGCTCACCAATTGGGGGAAATATTACACCGATCGTGAAGTTCCAGCTGCAGTTGAAGGCCTTTCTAGGTCGCTCTATCAGGTAGAAACCATGAAATCCAAGCCAGATTCTGTTACCAAATTTGATGAGCAATTCAGAGTCATCAAAGAAAATGGTAATCCAGTAAAAACATTTGGTCAAAACGTATACTTCAGAAACTTACCTCCTGAGAAAGTTCCACAAGATGGGAAACCTGTTTACTTAATTAGTACTGAGCTTTTCCAGTCGATAAATCCGCTTTGGGTGGTCTTCCTTACTCCGCTCGTGATTGCTGCATTTTCATGGTTGCGACGAAGAAAAAAAGAGCCAACTACACCTGGGAAAATTGCCATTGGATTAGTGATTTCAGCTCTTTCGACCTTAGTGATGGTTTGGGGAGTATACGCAAGTAGCAACGGAGAGATGAAAGTTTCACCACTTTGGCTTGTAGGTTGTTATGGCGTGATCACGGTTGGTGAGCTTTGTCTGAGTCCGATGGGTCTCTCGTTGGTGAGCAAATTGAGTCCGCCGCGATTCACTGCCCTTATGATGGGAGGATTCTTTTTAAGTACCTCGATTGGGAATAAAATGAGTGGCGTTCTTGCTGGTATGTGGTACGGTTACGAGAACAAGGCGAACTTCTTTTTGGTGAACTGTTTACTTCTTTTAGCCGCGGGTTTTGCAGCATTTCTGATGCTTAAATGGCTAAACAAAGTGATGGAAGAGAAAGGATTGCGGTAGGGATTGATAATTCGATCATTTGTATGAAGATTCAATTGATCGATTGAATGGAGAGCTGCCTGCTAATTCTTACTTTTGCGGGCCAAAACCCAATTCATGATCACCGTCGACAGCCTTGCAGTGGAATACAGTGGAAAGACACTGTTTAGTGGAATTTCCTTTGCCATCAATCCTACCGATAAAATTGCCCTGATGGGGAAAAACGGCGCCGGCAAGTCGACCATCATGAAGATAATTGCGGGCGAACAAAAAGCTACAAGAGGTGCGGTTCGTGCTCCGAAAGAAGCAGTAATCGCCTATTTGCCTCAGCATTTGCTTACCGAAGACAATGCAACTGTTTTTGATGAAGCAGCAAAAGCATTCAAGCTAGTATTCGAGATGCGCGACGAAATGGAAAAGCTTAACAAAGAGCTTGAAACGCGCACCGATTATGAAAGCAAAGAATACATGAACATCATCGAGCGGGTTTCTGATTTGTCGGAAAAATACTACGCGCTTGAAGATGTCAATTACGATGCAGAGGTCGAGAAAGCCTTGAAAGGATTAGGATTTAAACAAGAAGACCTATATCGACCAACCAGCGAGTTTAGTGGAGGTTGGAGAATGCGCATCGAATTGGCGAAAATTCTATTGCAAAAACCTGATCTTATTTTACTCGATGAGCCAACCAACCACATCGATATTGAATCGGTGATGTGGCTGGAAGATTTTTTGGTGAACAAAGCCAATGCTGTGTTAGTGATTTCGCACGACAAAGCATTTATCGACAACATCACCAACCGAACCATAGAAATCACCATGGGGCGGATGTACGATTACAAAGCCAACTATTCGCACTATATCCAGTTGCGTGAAGAGCGCAGAGCACATCAAGTCAAGGCTTGGCAAGAACAACAACGTGAGATCGCAGACCACATGTCGTTTATTGAGCGGTTTAGAGGCACCTATTCAAAAACAAATCAGGTGAATTCGCGCGAGAGGATGTTGGAGAAAATTGTTCCTATCGAAATTGATGAAATAGATTCATCAGCACTTCGCCTTCGCTTCCCTCCTGCTCCACGCTCAGGCGAACATCCGGTTACAGTGCGCGACTTAACCAAAAAATATGGAGAGCATGCAGTTTTCCAAAAAGCAAGCATGTCGATCATCAGAGGCGAGAAAATAGCTTTCGTAGGCCGAAACGGTGAAGGAAAATCAACCATGATCAAGGCGTTGTTGGGCGAAATTGAGGTAGAAGGCGAAGTACAATTAGGCCATAACGTAAAGGTGGGGTACTTTGCTCAAAATCAAGCTTCACTGCTCGATTCAACCCTTACCGTTTTCGAAACTGTTGATCAAGTAGCTGAAGGTGATATCCGCACCCAAGTAAAAAATATCCTCGGGCGATTTATGTTCAGTGGCGACGATATCAATAAGAAAGTGAGTGTGCTTTCTGGTGGCGAAAAAACGCGATTGGCGATGGTGAAGCTTTTGCTCGAGCCAGTAAACCTATTGATCCTCGATGAGCCTACCAATCACTTAGATTTGAAATCGAAGGATGTGTTAAAAGAAGCCTTGATGGATTTCGAAGGCACCTTAATTTTGGTTTCTCACGACCGTGCATTCTTGATGGGATTGGCAGAAAAAGTTTTTGAATTCAAAGACAAGCGTGTAATCGAACACCTTGAAACAATTGATGAATTCTTGGAGAAGAATAGGATCAAGAATATTGCAGAGCTAAACTTGAACAAGTAATTCGAAGGCTTCTTGAAATGGATGAATCAAAAATTCATCTTAGATAATGGGAGGATTCTTGATTTTGTGATGGCAAGAGTATTTGTAGAAAAAGCTTGGGTAAGCCCTTTTCTTGTTGTATAAGACTCTTAATCAACACGTTTGGCCGAACACCATAAGACATACAAAACAAGGTACGCAAACAATTGAATATCAAATCCTTACAACTAAGCTGTACAGTCTAATTCAAACTACGCGCTAGCATGAATGAATTCACAGTTGAAAGCTGGAATTAATCACTTGATTATCTGTTGTTTGATTGATCAACTTTTAGTGTCGGAAAATTATCCGATTTGAAATGGTTATAAACGGTTACAGCCGAATCATTTTATCGGTATCGACTAGTTTTGCCAATGGAGGGAGGCTAGCGGCCGGCCCCTGTTTCGAATTTTTTCTTATAAAAATCCATATAGTTAGAGTTTATGATAATCATGCAACTTTCATCATAAATCGTATATTCGCCCAAACCACTTAACGAAAACAAATCATTGAGCAGTTTTAGCGATTGAAATAAAGTCAAAAAGCTCATAGATACAGTCAATTGAATTCATAAAACCATCAAAACAATGAGCAGAGAAAACGTACTCGACGCAAACTCAACTTCTCAAACCAAAGGGCATCCTCCAGGATTATACTGGCTATTTTTTGCTGAAATGTGGGAACGCTTCTGTTATTACGGAATGCGTGGATTGTTGATTTTGTATCTCACCAAAACGCTCATGAAAACCGACGACGAATCGTACGCCACATATGGTGCTTACACGGCATTGGTTTATGCAGTAACTGTTTTGGGAGGAAAAATTGCCGATCAAATTTTGGGCTATCGAATTGCCATTATCATGGGTGGTATTTTAATGGCCATTGGAGAATTTCTCATTTTAGGAGGTGGAGAATTTTGGCTCATACTCGGCATGGCCGTTATTATCAGTGGAAACGGCTATTTTAAAGCCAATATCTCTAGTATCGTTGGGAAACTTTACAAAGACGGAGATTCTAGACGAGATTCAGGATTTACAATATTCTACATTGGTGTTAACCTTGGTGCATTCCTAGCAACAACGGTTGTTGCTGAAGTTGGCAGCAGATATGGTTACGACAAAGGCTTTCTTTTGGCAGGAATCGGGATGATTTTAGGATCAATCGTATTTGTATTTGGACAAAAACACTACGAAGGACAAGGATTACCTCCAAACCCAGAAACCCTGCATAAGCCATTGGTTGGTCCACTTTCTAGATTCCATTTAACAATTCTAGGTACACTTGCTGCTGTTCCAGTATTTTACCTTCTGCTAAATAACTCAGAGGTTGTAGGTTATTTATTGGCAGGAACAGCCGTTTTCGTTATTTACAATTTGCTATCTGCAGGCTTCGCTGGAGGAAAAATACTTCGCGACCGTATGATTGTTCTGATTCTCTTAATGCTCTTCAATATCGTATTTTGGGCATGTTTCGAACAAGCTGGATCATCGCTCACTTTGTTTGCAGATCGAAATGTAGATCGAAATTTCCTCGGCTTTGAAATTGGTGCAGCGACTACGCAATTCTTCAATCCATTCTTCATATTAATCTTTGGTTCTATATTCTCAATTATGTGGGTGTGGTTATCTAGAATTGGTAAAAACCCAAATATTCCTATGAAATTCGGTCTTGGCTTACTTCAACTCGGCCTAGGTTATTTGGTGATTCAACTCGGAATCCAATTCGTTTCAGATGATTTCCGTGTGCCACTTTTCACATTGGCTTTGCTTTATATGTTGCATACTACTGGTGAATTATTCATCTCTCCAATTGGATTATCGATGGTAACCAAATTAGCTCCCGCTAACATGACTGGTACAGTAATGGGTGCATGGTTTCTTTCAATCGCTGGGGCAAATTACGTAGCAGCATTGCTTGCGAAACTAACTGGTGTTGAAGAAAACGGAGGCGTTCCAGCAACTGCTGGGGAAAGTTTCACCAACTACGTCGATATATACACTCAAATGGGATTGATCACCGTTGGTATCGGTCTCTTGCTAATAATCATATCGAAACCACTCAATAAATTGATGCACGGAGTCGTGTAATTATCTTTTCTAATCGAATATTCCCAACCAGAAAATGAGCAATTCGCTTGATGAAAATGAGTTAACGCAAGGTAATGCGCCAGCGATCGACGCAGAATTAAATACCATCCGCAATTTCAAAGGACAATACCCGAAACAACTTTGGTATTTGTTCTTCTCTGAAATGTGGGAACGCTTCTGTTTTTATGGAATGCGCGGTATGCTTACCGTTTTCATGATCGATAAAATTGTTGGTCTCGGAATGGCTGAAGATACCGCCAACCTTCAATATGGCGCAACACAAGCATTCGTTTATGCATTCACTTTTATAGGTGGTCTATTTGCCGATAAAATCTTAGGCTTTAGAAAATCACTGTTTTGGGGCGGTTTACTTATGATAGCCGGAAGCTTAATTCTAGCAGTAGATCCCAAGGAAATGTTTTTTATTGGCATCAGTTTCACCATTGTTGGAACAGGTTTTTTTAAGCCCAATATTTCAACCATGGTTGGAGCCCTTTATCACCAAAACGATTCTAGACGTGATGCAGGCTTCTCACTATTTTATGCTGGTATCAACGTTGGTGCATTGCTCGGTGGATATGCCTGCGTTGCTATTGCTAAATCATACTCGTGGAACTTGGCTTTTGGCCTCGCAGCAATCGTAATGACCATTTCGCTTCTTACGTTCATTTTTACCCAAAAAAGCCTCGGTCCAATCGGTCTTTCGCCAATTAAAAATGCAGGTAAAAAATGGTATGAATACGCTACGTATGCAGGTTCATTGTTAGCTATTCCGATTATCATGACTATGGTTGCCAAAACAGAATATACCGACTGGTTTATGTATATCATCGGGCCTGCAACCTTGGTTTATCTGTTTATCGAAATGGCAAAATATAATCGCGAAGAACGTCGTAAACTTTTGGCTGCTTTGGTTTTCATCGTTTTTTCGGTATTGTTTTGGGCTTTCTTCGAACAAAGTGGAGGATCGCTAAACATTTTTGCTACCAACAATCTTCATGGTTCTCTTTTCGGGGTTAAAGTGGACCCGAATGGAATCAACAATTCTGCAAATTCATTCTTCGTAATTGCCTTTGCAGCATTGGTTGGTCTCTTTTGGGTATGGCTTGCAAAACGGAAAAAAGAGCCAAATACAGTAGTTAAATTCGGACTAGGTTTCATCTTTCTATCTCTGGCCTTTTATACATTCTATGCTACACGCTTTTTTGCAGATAGCAATGGGATGACTTCGCTAGAAATGTTTACACTCGCATATTTCATCATCACTTTCGGTGAATTGTGTCTTTCTCCTATAGGCTTGTCGATTATGACAAAATTATCGCCACAACCTCTTCAAGGTGTTATGATGGGAATGTGGTTCTTGGCGAGTGCTTACGGTCAATATGTAGCTGGTTTGCTCGGTGCAGGAATGACGGTTCCAGGCGAGAATGCTACAGCCTCCGAAAAATTGATTTCTTATACTGATGGCTATCAACAACTAGCTATTTATGCTGTTGTTTGTGGCGTTGTATTGATACTTATCGCTCCTCAAGTGAAGAAACTGATGGGCAATGTTAAATAATTAAAAATTGCACATTTTTTTCTACCGGATTGTAGTTAAGTTCAACGACAATCCGGTATTTTTATCTTCTATAAAACCATATTATGCCTACAGCTAGTCCATTATTGATTTTGCTCCTATTGGGAGTTGTCTTTCTTTTTTTCTCCTTTAAAACTGTTCAGCAAGGCACTATTGGTGTTATAACTATTTTCGGGAAGTACCGCAGAATTTTACATCCAGGTCTGAACTTCGTTATCCCATTTATTGAGAATGTTTTCAAAAGGGTTTCTACACAAAATCGATCTGTTGAGCTAGAATTTCAAGCAGTTACAATCGATCAAGCAAACGTATATTTTAAAACCATGGTGCTTTTTTCGGTGATGGATGCCGAAGAAGAAACCATCAAGAAAGTTGCCTTCAAATTCATCGATGAACGCAATCTTATGCAAGCATTGATCAGAACCATCGAAGGATCAATCAGGTCATTTGTTGCTACCAAAAAACAAGCTGAAGTGCTTTCACTCAGAAGGGAAATCGTTGAACACGTAAAAGATCAGATCGATGCTAATTTAGAAGGTTGGGGATACCATCTTCAAGATTTACAAGTGAATGATATCACTTTCGATGAGGCGGTAATGCGCTCAATGAGTCAGGTTGTGGCTTCTAATAACCTGAAAGCTGCAGCCGAAAATGAAGGTCAAGCATTGTTGATTACAAAAACCAAAGCAGCTGAAGCTGAAGGAAACGCGATTAAAATTGCAGCCGCCGCTGAAAGAGAAGCAGCACAACTGCGCGGACAAGGTGTTGCGCTATTCCGCCAAGAAGTAGCCAAAGGTTTGAACAATGCAGCAAACGAACTCAAACAAGCGAACCTCGATACCTCAATGATCATGTTCAGTATGTGGACTGAAGCCATCAAGAATTTCGCTGAATACGGAAAAGGTAATGTGATTTTCCTAGATGGCTCAACCGACGGTATGCAAACCACCATGAAACAAATGATGGGTATGAACAAGGTGATGGAAGTTGACAAATCGGAAAAATAATGAGGAAACTAATTTTGATTTTACTGCTTCTTCCAAGCATTCTCCCAGCTCAAACAGAAGAAATTCGATGGATGAGTTTTACCGACGCCATGGAAGCATCCAAAAAATCGAAAAAGAAAATCCTGATCGACTTCTACACCGATTGGTGCGGATGGTGCAAGAAAATGGATGCCTCAACTTTCAAGGATTCTGCAGTGGTGAAATATGTCAATGAGCACTACTATGCTGTAAAATTTAATGCAGAAAAGGAAAAGCCCATCACCATCAACGATACTACTTATAACATCGTTCCAGGCGCTGGAAGAAATGGAACACATGGAATTGCAATTACCTTACTCAACAATCGATTAGCTTATCCAAGCTTAGTTTTTCTAGATGAAGGGTTTAACCTATTGAGTCCATTGGCAGGCTTTCAAACCAAAGAACAAATCGAAGCACCGCTGCGTTACTTTGCGGAGAATCATTTCCGAAATCAATCTTGGGCGGATTACTCCAAGACTTACAAAAATAGATTCCCGTAAATAGAACGGATGTCGAAATACAGCCAGCCAAAGTTTTTTAAAGAAACACCCAGACCCTTACTGGTTTTCTATGTGTTGGTGATTTATGTGTTTCTACAATTCATGTGGTGGTCGTATCTGCTGTTCGACCTCAACCAGCAAATTTTCGGACTTCGCAACGAATTGGATACATTAAAAACCCAAGGCTTCGATGTAGCTGAAGGTTTACTTCAGGAAAAGCTCACCCAAAAACGCCTGATGATTTTCGGAGAAGGAATGGTGTTCATCCTTTTTCTTTCTCTTGGAATTCTGCAGATTCGAAAGTCCTTCCGTCGCGAAAGTCAGGTGTCGAGACAACAAAAAAACTTCTTGATGTCGGTCACACACGAACTCAAGTCGCCTGTCGCCGCTGTGAAGCTTTTTCTCCAAACTTTAGGGAAACATGAACTTGATCGAACCCGACAACAAGAAATCATAAGGCGGGCAGTGGATGAAACAAACCGACTCGATCATTTGATTGGAAACATACTCATGGCTTCTCAATTGGAGAATCATGCGTTTTCAATTAGAAAAGAAAATACTCACTTAAGCGAACTTTGCACTCAATTCGCAGCTGGATTCAATGCAAGATTCAGTCAAGAGATTTTAGACACTCACATTGAGAAAGATATCTATGTGGATGCCGATCAAGAAGCGATACTTTCGATCTTACTTAACCTGACAGAAAATGCCTGTAAATATGGTCCTGAAAATGAAAAAGTGGACTTGCATGTATTCAGAGAAAAGGATTGTGCAGTGGTGCAAGTGAAAGACCAAGGCTCAGGGATTTCATCTGACGATAAAAAACGAATATTCGAAAAATTCTTCCGTGCGGGAAACGAAGAAACCCGCCGAACCAAAGGCACCGGTTTAGGTCTGTATATTGTTGGGATTCTCGCTGAACTGCACCATGCGCAGATTAAGGTGATGAATAATCAACCTGAAGGGAGTATTTTTGAGCTCCGATTGAAATCTATATAATTATGTCTAATAAAAGAGTAGCCCTGCTCATCCTAGATGGCTGGGGAATTGGCAATGGAACGCATTCTGATGCGATCTCGAATGCAAATACGCCTGTGATGGACAAATTGATGAAGGAACAACCTTGGTCGACTTTGCAAACATCAGGTTTAGCCGTTGGTCTTCCAGCAGGGCAAATGGGCAACTCTGAAGTGGGCCACCTTAATATTGGAGCAGGTCGTGTTGTATATCAGGAGCTAGTGAAAATCAACAATTCCACCGAAAATGGCGAAATGGCTGCGAATCCCACGCTTCAAGCAGCTTTAAATCATGCCCGTGAAAACAACAAGCCCGTGCACTTTTTCGGATTATTGTCGGACGGTTGCATCCACTCTTCTGATAAGCATTTACATCACCTAATTCAACTTGCAGAGGCGGCAAACGTTCAACGATTCTATGTGCATGCCATCACAGATGGTCGAGATACAGACCCGAAAAGTGGCGCCGGTTTTATCGAAACTTTGGAAGAAAAACTTAGCAATACAAGAGGCAAATTGGCAACTATTGTGGGTAGATATTTTGCCATGGACCGCGACAAGCGTTGGGAAAGAGTGAAGATTGCTTACGATCTGTTTGTGCACGGAATAGGTGAGCCAAGCGATAATCTTCTCGAAACCCTTAAAAGCCGATACAATGCCAACGAAACCGACGAGTTCATTAAGCCAATTGTTGCGTTGGATGTGGATGGAAAAATTCAGCCCGGCGATGTAGTTATAAGCTACAATTACCGAACAGACCGCTGCCGTGAAATTACCGAAGTGCTTACTCAGAAAGAGTTTCCTGAGTTCGAGATGAAGCCATTGCCACTGTATTACGTCACCATGACCAATTATGATGACAACTTCAAAGACGTGAAGGTGATCTTTTCCAAAGACGATATGCAATTCACACTAGGTGAAGTAATTTCATCGGCTGGAAGAACGCAACTTAGGATTGCAGAAACTGAGAAATATCCACATGTTACCTTTTTCTTTTCGGGTGGAAGAGAAAGCGAATTCCCGGGTGAACATCGTATCATGATCCCTTCTCCGAAAGTCCCAACATATGATCTACAGCCTGAAATGAGCGCTGAAGGTATTCGAGACGCAGTTGTAGCTGACATTGAAAATAATCAACCTGATTTTATTTGTTTAAACTTCGCCAATCCTGATATGGTTGGACATACTGGCGTTTATGATGCTATTTTGAAGGCCGTAGAAACAGTAGACCACTGCCTTGGAACTGTGCTTGAAACACTAAGCAAATTCGAATATTCTGTAATTATTATAGCTGATCATGGAAATGCCGATTATGCAGAGAATCCTGATGGCAGCCCAAATACAGCGCACACAACCAACCCAGTGCCTTGTATTTTAATAGATAGAGAACACAAGCACATTAGAAGCGGAAAGCTTGCCGACATTGCTCCTACCATTTTAAATTTGATGCACCTAAATATTCCGGTGCAGATGAACGGCGAGGTATTGGTTTAACCTATATAAAAGAAAAATCCCCGTGAAGATTGAACCTCACGGGGATTTTTTATTGTTATGAATGCCTATCGAAGCAAAGTCAATGTTCCTTCGTAACTATTCTTCAAACCGTTTCTATCAATCGCCTGGATCTTATAAATGTAGATGCCTCCAGGTAAAGTTCTTTCGCTAAGTCGGGTTTTGCCATCCCAACCGTTTTCGATATCGAAAGTACTATAAAGCAATTCTCCCCAACGGTCGTAAATACGCATCGAGAATTCTTGTACATCTTCGCCAAATGCACGGAATACATCATTATAACCATCTTCATTTGGTGTAAATGCCGTTGGAACATAAAGTTTATATCCAATTTGAACGAACACTGTTTTGGAAGTTGAATCCATACATCCAAATTCATTAATCGCCAATTGAGTAATCGTGTAAGATCCTGAATCAGGGAACATTGGACGTGCATTGTTCGTGAAAATGGTATCGACACCAGGAATTTGGTACACAATTTCTGATGCACCATTCGAAATGTCTATAATATCTGTGTAAGGATTGATGATGTCGATCAATTCTGGACTCACGCTAAATGCTGAAATTGGCGTTGGATTGATCGTGATCATATTCTCCATTCTGTAAGTGTTGGAGCAACCATATTCTGAAGTAACCTGAAGTGAAACTGTGTAATTACCAGCTGTATTGTAAAGTATTGTCGGGTTGTTTTCTTCAGAATATTTATCGTTTCCAAACGACCAGCTTATGTTACTGATCGGATCATCAGATTCAGATAAATTGCTGAAAGTGATAAGTGATGGCTCGCAAGCTGTATAAGCACTGGCATCAAAGTTCGCAACTGGCATACGCCAAACCTGAACAGGGAATTGGAACAAGTTACTCTCGCATCCTTGATCGGTGATCGTTAGTGTTACATTGTTCAAACCAGTAGAACTGAAACTGATGTCTTGTGGATTTCTGTCAGTTGAAAATGGAATATTCGCAGATGGTCCAAATTGCCAATCGAAACTTGCCAAAGGTCCAAATTGACCACCTGCAATAAAGTCGAACGAATTTACATCAAAGCACATTGGATTAGGTCCTGCGAAACTCGCTACTGGCTGAGGAAGCACAGTAACCAAGATTGTATCGGCTGTAACGCATCCTAAATCCGTTGTAGTAACAATGAACTCTCTAATGTAAGAGTCGTTCGAAACATTCGAGAGTGTAGCAATTGGGTTCGAGATATTCGTGAAATTCAACCCTTCAATTGGTGCCCAAGAATAGGTGTAACCCGCAGTTGGCGTAGTTCCTAACTGAGCAGGAACCAAAGAACAAACTGTAAGATCATTTCCTGCATTGGAGATTGGCAATGGTGTAACAACTAAGTTAACTGATCCTGCAGGAGATGAACATCCATTTTCGGTAATTACAAGCGTGTAAGTTCCTGATAATGCAGGCTGTGCATCTGTAAATGATGGGTTACGGTCTGTTGAAGTAAAACTGTTTGGACCATTCCAATTGTAAATCGTTCCAACTACAGGAAGTGGAGCTGGTCCACTGATATTCAATGTTTCACCATGACAAACAGGAGAATTGGTTGTTATTGCAGGAAGTGCTGGAATTGGGAAAATAGCAACTTGTGTTGTTGCAGGTAAACTCCAACATCCGTTTACTTGCACTCTAACTGAATAATTGCCCGACATTACAGGAGTTGAGTTGGCAATCTGCGGACTAAACAATGCTGAGAAAATTACTCCGCCAGGATTTGTCCATTCAAATGTTCCACCAACTACATCTGGTGTGTTTAACTGAAGTAAATCGCCTGCGCATAAAGGACCATTGTTGGTTGGCGTAGGTGAAGTTGGGTAAGGATTAATTACTACATCAAGCAAAGCTGGAGGAGAAGGACATCCATTCACTGAAACTACGCAAGTATATTGTCCAGCAGCAGCAGCAGATGCAGCAGCAATAGATGGATTCTGAACAGCAGAAGTAAATCCATTGGAATGAGACCAAGAGAAAGTTCCAGAGTTCACGTTTTGTGCTGAGAAGTTCAGTGCTGTTCCCTCGCAAATTGGGCTGTTGCTTGACGGTACCGGAGGCGCTGGAGTTTGGAATACAAACACATTGGTGGTTGCAATACTCTGGCATCCTGATGCTGCAACTGTAGCAGTAACGGTGTAAACACCTTGATCGGCAACAGTTACGTTAGGGAAAACTGGATTTTGATCAGTTGATGTAAAACC
The DNA here is from genome assembly GCA_945883545.1 of Chitinophaga pinensis. Lineage (GTDB taxonomy): Bacteria > Bacteroidota > Bacteroidia > M30B66 > M30B66 > CAMCXT01. Next base: position 65,510 of record CAMCXT010000003.1, read on the forward strand.
ATTTGGACCAGTCCATGAATATGTGGCATCGACAATATCGGTTGCGTTTAATGTCACACTCTGACCAATACACGCAGGTCCTGAAGTGGAAGCGCCTACTGGACAAACTGAACAAGATTCTGGTGCATTATAGGTTTGAATGTAAGCACAGGTATTGTCGTCTGAAAATACAACGCTGATTTCTCCTACAGCTCCGTTAGAAGCCATGTTAGTAAAGTTGTAATTTACCGTAGGATCAAAAGGTGCAGTAAATTGAACGAAACCTCCAAGTGAATTGGCAATTGTTAATGTTCCCGTTTCTGGTGGATTAACAAGCTCAATATCACCAGTCATAGTGAAAGTGTTTGTGGCAGGATCGCAAGCGGATGGATTAACTGGTACATCGAGTTCACAGAAAATACTACAATCGGTTGATCCAGTTCCTCCATTTTGTTGGAAGTTGATATTGGTTACCTGATTGGAGAAGTTGGTGAGCAGTAACATATAATATTCTCCCGACTGGGCATTGGGAATATTACAGTTTTCGATCGCTGCTCCTGAGTAACTACAATCAACAAAGTAAGAACCTGCACCTGCAGCGCAATCTTGGTTTGGATCGGTTGCTTCTCCACAAATACCGTTTTGCCACTGCTGCTCAGTGAATGGTCCCCAACAAATAAAATCCACATCGAAACCTGATGTAATTAAAATGTCGATTGGTCCGGTTTCTTCGATTCGCATGAAGTACCACGCTGGATTCGGTGTTGAACCTAAACAGCAGATTCCACCGCCAAATTCAGAATTTGTTCCAGTTGCAGCAGGGAAAGTGATCCCTCCTTCAACTTCAGTACAGAATGGTTGAGCATCGTCACAGTAACCTGTTGGTGCATCCACTGGGTCTTGACAAGTAACACACTGCACAGTGGCTTCGAAACCAATGTTGGTAACGCTGCTGCTTGAAGTAAACACCAAAGTCATACATCCTCCCGAAGCGGTAGAACTACTTATTGGTGGAGGAATCGTAAATCCTGAGAAAATACCAAGAAGTTCAGCAGTATTATCGGGACCATCGTAAACGGTTAACCTGTCGAAAGTTGCTTCGGTAGTGAATTCTGTAAAAGTAATGTTGATACACTCTGCTGTACCTGAGCAGATAGTTTGTGATACACTTAAGTCGTTGGCATATTGGCCTGGCCCACCTGGATCTTGAAGAATCGCATTGCAAGTTGTGACAACTGGACCACCTTGACCAAGAATCAAAATATCTGGTGGCGGAGGACAAGGTACACAGGTTAAAGTAGCATTGAAACCAGCACCATTTGCAAATGCGTTAGAGATAAACTGAACAGTCATACAACCGCCAGAATTTGTTGTGCTGGTAACAGCAGGCGGAATATTAAAACCAGAAACTTCATCGATTAGTGCAGCGCCAATTGTAGCGCCATCGTAGAAACGAATTACATCGATGGTATTTTCAGTTTGAACTTGGTTAAAAGTTAAACGAACACAGTTGCCTGCATCCGAACAGAAAGTTTGAATTACATTAAGGTTGTTAGGATAATCGCCAGATCCTCCTGGATCAACAACAGTTCCTCCACAAGCATTAATCGTTGCAGGGCCTTGACCAAGGATGAAAACATCTTGAGGTGGCGCACATGGAACACAATCCATAGTGGCTTTAAAACCTTCGAAATTGGTAAAAGCGTTAGAAGTGAATTCTACGGTTAAGCAACCTCCTGATTGGTCGGATGAAACAATTGCTGGTGGCAAATTGAATCCTGAAGCCATATCAAGAAGTGGCGCTGCAACGCTGTTTCCATCAAAGAAACGAACAAAGTCAGCTCCCGATTCCATTTCAAATTCGGAGAATGTTAGGCGAACACAATCGCCTGTACCTGAGCAAAATGTTTGAACAATTGTCGAGTTGTCGGGATAATTCAACGTTGCTCCTGGATCGCGCAGAATTCCACCACAACCAGTAATGGTTGCTCCACCTTGACCCAAGGTGTAAATAATTGGATCGGGAGGACAAGGAATACAGGTAACATCGATAGAAAAACCAGCGGGTGTAACAGAACCATCAGATGTGAAAGTAATGGTAATGCTTCCTGCTGAACCTGCCGTACCAGTAAGCACCATTGGTAATGCCAACGCTGCACCGGCATAGTCTAGTAAAGGCTCTCCTGTTGCAGTTGGCCCATTGTAAATTCTAACAAAATCGAAGTTTGCTTCAGTAGCAAAACTGGTAATTGTTAACTGTAAACACTGCCCTGGTGTAGCCGAAGTGAATGTTTGGGTAACATTCAAACCATTCCCATAAGGACCATTTCCACCAGGATCGAGGATGGTTCCTCCACAGGTTACGATATTGGCTCCGCCTTGTCCAAGAATCAATTGAGCAGATAGATTGGTCCCCGTTAAAAGCACGGTGACCATCAGAATTAGTTGGTAGAATCTGATTTTCATGCTTAATTGGAGTTTGTATTGTTGCTAAATTCTTGTTCAATGCGAAGCAGTTCGGCATCCAATTCATTCAACGACAATAGATCGATAGGATGACCTGGAACCGATTGATAGGTGCGCTGTCTTTTGTCTACTAATCTCTGCAAAGTGCCAACATCGATTTTACTTAAATCAACTGCAGGACATTCCGAACAAGGCTTGTCGTGATTGATTACAAATGAACTTTGATAGATAAAGTTCACTTGTGCAAGTTTTACCGGTGTCATGTTGATGATATCTGTATCGGAATAATACTTTCTGGCACGGATATCAATCAGCTGTAGGTTGTCGTTGTTCTGCGCAAACAGAACAGATGAAACCATGAGTGAAGCGAGGAAAAATAGTGTTTTCACGATTTTACAAAATAGGCTAACAAATATAGAAAAATCTGCTTTGGTTCGAAAGTTAAAACCTAAAGTCAAACGACTTGATAATCAGTTATTTTAAACAATCATCAAGTAGATGCAATCAAATAGCTGTTCGCTGCACGGCAAACGATAATTTATCAGATCGACAAAAAATGGAGCCTATTTCCCTGAAAAATTACAACTATGATTTGTATATCAAATTAGCAACATGCATTTTTTCATCCAAACGCAAATTGCCATTTCTAGAATTTAAAGATTTTCGATGATGAAATTCGTCATCATGTTATACAAATGCAGCCTTGTATTTCCTCCATAAATGCCGTGGTTCTTGTCGGGGTAAAAGAACAAATCGAATTGCTTGTTGGCTTTCACCAAGGCATTTACCATCTCCACTGAATTCTGGAAATGCACATTGTCGTCGGCAGTTCCATGTATAAGCAAATACTTCCCCTTCAAACGAGATACATGATTGATTGGAGAATTATCGTCGTAGCCAGATCCATTTTCCTGGGGTGTTTGCATAAATCTTTCAGTGTAAATGGAATCATAATAGCGCCAATTGGTTACTGGGGCTACAGCAATAGCCATTTTGAAGATATCTGCACCTTTGGTGATACACAATGAACTCATGTATCCCCCATAACTCCAACCTTGAATTCCAATCCGCGCAGCATCTACATAAGGTAAAGTTGCCATGTATTTTGCAGCTGCAATTTGATCCTCGGTTTCTAGTTTTCCAAGTTGCTTGTAAGTTGATTTCTTAAATGCTTCCCCGCGGAATTGTGTACCACGATTATCCACAGAAACAACAATATAGCCTTTCTGTGCCAACATTTGATACCACAAATAGTTACTTCCTTCCCACTGGTTCTCCACCGTATTGTGCCCAGGACCTCCATAAACAGTCATGAATACCGGGTATTTTTTTGCTGGATCGAAATCGGGCGGACGAATAATCCAAGCTTCCAAGTCGGTACCTTGTCCGTTCGGGATTTTCAAAAACGTTTTCGAAGTCAAACGATATTCTTTCAGCTTGTCTTTTAAGCCTTGGTTATTTTCAAGCATTCTCAGCTGAATACCTTTGTTGTTGTAAAGTGCAAATGAAGTTGGCTCATTGGCATTACTCTGTTGAAGAATGAAATAACTGAATGTATTGCTGAATTCTGCATTCTGATGACCACCCATTGGCAAAAGATTCTTTTGTCCTTTCCCGTTCAACTTCACACTGAAGATGGTTCTGTCGGATGGTGTTGGCGCTGCGGCTTGAAACCAAATGGTTGAATTTTTCTCATCCAATCCAAATACTTCAGTAACATCCATTTCACCAGAAGTGATGGCATTCAAGCGTTTCCCATCCATACCATACAAATAAAGATGGTTTCTACCGCCCAATTCACTCGACCAAATGAAACGCTTTCCATCCTCCAAGAAAACCAAATTATCATGTATATCGATGTAGGTCGAATTCTTCTCTTCTAGTAACACTTTCACTTCACCTGAAACAGGATTTGCCAATAAAAGCTCTAAGTGATTCTGTAAACGATTCATTCGGGTGATGCATAATTCCTTCGAATTGGACGTCCATTTAACACGTGGAATATATTGCTCCGGACTATCACCACAATTCATTTTTGTGGTTGTTTTGATCGCCAAATCGTACACCATAACAGCCACTGAAGAATTTTTCTCTCCAGCTTTTGGGTACTTGTATTTGTATTCGCTAGGATAAAGGCTTCCGTACATCGCCATGTTGAATTCCTTCACTTCCGATTCATCGAACCTCAAAAAAGCCACCTTATTTCCATCGGGCGACCAGAAAAAGGCCTGTGCCAATGCAAATTCTTCCTCATATACCCAATCTGTAGCACCATTTATAATGCTGTTCTGCTTACCATCGTTGGTTACAGCCAATTCGCTTCCAGATGCTAAATCCTTAATGAACAAATTGTTGTCGCGTACAAAAGCAACCTTTTTCCCGTCCGGGGAAAACTCTGCATACTGCTGCTTTCCGGCAGTACGACTTAGAAAATCAGCCTTTCCGGTAACGAGATCAACTACAATAAAATCAGATTTAAATGAGTGACGATAAATTGGTTCAGATTCAGTTGGAACCAAAAGCTTGGTTTCATCTGCACTAAAAACATATTCATCGAAGCTAATTGAAGAACCATCAGGAAGCTCAAACTTAGAGCCATCATAAATCACAGCAACCTTTTCTCCTTTGGCATAGCTGAACTTTTCTATAAAGATCACATCTTCTTCAAATCTCAAAGCCGAATAATGCTGACCATCGTTCATGCTTTCCATGCCCATCACAAATTGGGGTGCGAATTGGCGAGATGCCCAAATTTCTTGAAGTGTTAGATCTTTTTTAGACTGTCCGAAAGCAATACACGACAGAAGCAATAGGGAGATCGTAAGAATCCTTTTCATAGATGGCTTATTTTGAAGGTCGGTAAAATTAACAATTCGATCGATCAACTAAGCTTATGCCTGTGCTTTTACAAAGAGGTCTGGTTATTGATTTTCTAAAACACCCTCAATATTCTGTTATATTTATCTGATTTTGTGCCAATTGAAAATTTTTCACACCCTATTGAAACGGTTATAAACGTTTATATCCGATTAATTCTTGGCGACAAAGTTCAAGAAGGTTAAATTGCCCCCTTGGGAAGGGGATCATTGGGTTTTCCCAAAACAAAAAAACAGAGTCAAACAAATGAAGTTATCAACCATATTTAACTTAATAGAATCCTTTTAAGGCCGCTGTGGTATTGTTGGAATTATTTTCAACTCACAAGATTTATTTACTTTAAAAGTGTAACGTTAATTTGTAAATCTTTTCTTATCGTTGATTTAAATTCAATGAATATTTAGATCCTAAAGAATATTGTTAGTTGAATTTAATTTTTTCTTTATCATATAAATACTGATCTTAATAAATTTATTACCTTATAAATATTTCAATTTTAAATAAATTTAACTCGAAAAAAGATTACAATTTAACATGAATTAAGACCTATTTCAAAGAGAATAAAACTAACTTTTCCCTTTTAAATTGTCACTTAATTTTGTTCAATAAAGAATTTTCAACCAGCATTATTTTAAGAATAATTCTCCCAACTTGCATCTATGGCAATAAAAATTGATTATGCAGTTTCTACACTTGCATTTGAGTATCCATTTACCATTTCTGGAGGCCGCACAAAAACTGTTCAACAGGCCTTGATTATCAAAATCATCATAGGGGAATTTATTGGGTATGGAGAAGCTCCTGCAATTTCCTACTACAACATCCCAATAGAAAAGATGATTGATGATCTCTCAATGAAACTTCATCTCATTGAGAATTCAGAAGCAGGAAACCCAGAAGAATTCTATCAATTGATCAATCATCTGTTTCCTAATAACTCGTTTCTAAGATGTGCACTCGACATGGCGTATTGGGATGTATATGGCAAAATGAAAAATCTTCCGATTTACGCCATTTGGGGATGCGCTTGGAATGAGCGCTTGCCCATAACCGACTACACATTAGGCATCGACTCGATTGAGAAATTAATTCAAAAAATCGAGGATCATCCTTGGCCCGTGTACAAAATTAAAGTGGGAAATGAGAATGATCTAGATAACCTAAGCACTTTAAGAAACTATTGTCATAAACCATTCCGCATTGATGCGAATGCTGGTTGGAGCTTGGAGGAATCTATCGAGAAATTTGATCTCTGTGAAAAATTAAAAATCGAGCTGATTGAACAACCTTTATCTGTGGATGAAATCCATAAAATGTCTCAATTAAAAAAACTGAGCAAAATCCCATTATTCGCTGATGAAAGCTGCGTTCATGAAAAGGATGTTGAATTGTGCGCAAATGGATTTCATGGGATAAATATCAAATTAACCAAATGTGGAGGAATTACGCCTGCACTTCGAATGATCGAAAATGCAAGAAAATTGAATCTGCAGGTAATGATGGGCAGCATGAATGAAAGCACGATCGGTTCAGCCGCCATTGCTCAATTTTTACCTTTAATCGATTATGTAGACATGGACGGACCTCTTCTTTTAAAGCAGGATTTGGCCACTGGGCTAACTATAGATTACGGCAAAATAAGCCTTTCAGGAAAAGCGGGACTTGGAATTGAATTAATTCGTGATATGTTCAATTAACTTTTATGGATCAATGTCATTTTCAAAACAACAATACTAATTCATAACAAAATCAGTCAGATGCATTCATAATTCAGTTGATTCGGTCAATAAACAATTGAGAAGTAAATCAAATTCTATTGTTATCTTTCTTTAATCCAATCTGCACATAAAATCTATTTTCCATGATTAAATAATTTATCGATTTGTTATTCAATCCAACCAATTGTGATTTACATTTGAATAAGATTTAAGTTGCTCATGTTTTCTAAAAATAACCCAAATTCACATCTGCATTTTTTCTCAAATATTCTTGGTGAGGAGTATGTATTCGTTGATCAAGAAACTTTGCAGACGCACGCATCAGATGAAACTGAAGATCTCAAGTTTTTCCCCGACTGTGTCCTCAAACCTGTATCTACTGAGGAAATTAGCAAAATCCTTCATTACTGTAATACACATAAAATCCCAGTAACAACCCGAGGTGGAGGAACTGGACTTAGTGGAGCAGCCCTTCCTATTCACGGTGGTGTGGTGATAGCAATGAGTCGATTCGACAAAATCATTGAAATCGACGAACGCAATTTGCAGGCTACGGTTGAGCCAGGAGTAATTACGCAAGTATTTCAAGAGGCAGTTATTGAAAAAGGATTGTTTTATCCACCAGATCCTTCGAGCAGAGGAACCTGTTTTATAGGAGGAAATTTAGCCCATTGTTCAGGTGGTCCGCGCGCAGTAAAATATGGTGTTACGAGAGATTATGTGCTCGATCTAGAAGTTGTACTTGCCAACGGAGATATCATTCATACAGGAGCCAAAGTGCTGAAGAATTCAACAGGCTATAACCTCACACAATTGTTTGTTGGAAGCGAGGGCACGTTGGGCATCATTACAAAAGTTGTTTTCAAATTGCTCCCCTACCCTTCGATGAATAAGGTTTTATTGGCTCCTTTCAGAAGTCCAGATAAAGCTTGTGCAGCCGTTTCAGCCATTTTCAGAGCTGGAATAATTCCTTCCGCATTGGAATTTATGGAGCGGGATGCCATCGATTGGACATTGAAATTCAGGTCAGATATAAATCTGCAAATTGGTCCTGATGAACAAGCCCACTTATTGATAGAAGTGGATGGAAACGACGAAGAAACAATCCTCAAGGATATAGACAAAATCGTACTGGTTCTAGAGCAATTTGATTGTATGGATATTCATTTTGCCGAATCGGAAGCGCAGAAAACTGACCTCTGGAAACTACGAAGAAGTGTTGCAGAAGCAGTAAAGTCGAATTCTACTTACAAAGAAGAAGACACAGTAGTGCCACGCGCTGAATTACCCGTTTTATTGAGCGGAGTAAAAGCGATTGGGAAGAAATATGGATTTAATACTGTTTGTTACGGTCATGCCGGCGATGGAAATCTTCATGTAAACATCATCAAAGGAAATCTAACAGAAGAACAGTGGAAAAATGATGTTACCCTCGGAATCAGAGAGATTTTCAAACTCGTTGTTGATCTTGGTGGAACACTTAGTGGAGAGCATGGCATCGGGCTTGTGCAACAACCTTACATGAACATTAAGTTTCCAGAGATCCAACTTGAACTCATGCGTAAAATTAAATTCGCGTTTGATCCAGTAGGCATTTTAAATCCTGGAAAAATATTCTGTGTTTAACGCACATAATTTCAATTCTAATTTGGAGAAAATTCCTAATTAGGCTATCATTTCGAACTTTTCGGCAATTAAAAACTGAGATTACATCAACTGCTTTTTGGGATAAATTGGATTTTTAATTTACCAGCATTCATTTTGAATTTCAATCACTGTTCCATTTTTTCTCACAAAAAAAGGGCTCTCAATTGAAAGCCCTTATAAAATATTGCCGAATTAATTACTTTATTTCTTTACAATTCTCCGGATCGCTGTTTTGCCATTTTCAATTGCTTGCACGAAATACAAGCCTGAAGGAATGTCTTTTAAATCCACTTCCATTGGTATTGCAGGATTTACTTCAATCTTACCAATAGATCTAATCAATCGACCTTGCAAATCTCTGATTTCAATGATCGGATTAGAAAACTGATCTGGATCAAGTCGTAAAGTTGCAGTGCTTGCCACTGGATTCGGCGAAACAATAATCTCGTTTTGCCATAAGTTCATCATTTCAACTACTCGAATTCCAGAATACATCACCTTTCCGTCGAAGTCAACTTGCTTCAATCTGTAATAGGATACGCCCGCATGTGGTGCATTGTCGTAACTCACATAATTGAGGATTGAATTGCTATTTCCTGCACCTGAAACCTTGTTCACTTCCTTAAATTCAATAGCATCTTGACTAACCTCAACAGTAAAGTAATCGTTATTGGTTTCTGAAACGGTAGTCCACTCAATTTGCACCTGATCATCCTTTGGAGTTGCTGCAAAATGAACCAAGTTTACAGGAAGTGGATTTTCAGAGCTGCTTGATGACAACGTGAATGGGCTGAAGCTTGAAATAGCTCCTGATGACACCAACGAACCGGCTACGGTGTTGCCTGATGTTCCTCCGTTTCCATGGTCTTTCCACATAGATCCATTCCAGCGGGCCACACGCAAATCAGAGAGATTCGTTACTCCACAGCTGGTTGTATTCCACGAAAGTGTTACAGATACTGATGAAGAGCCTGCATCACGGTCCAAAATCCAGTATTCACAGTGACTTAAATGGTCTAATGAGCCATCCTTGCTAGAATGTGCATAGGTTGCGTCAGAATCATCAAACAAAAATCTCGCGGTGAACTGACTTCCTGTAGTTGCAGGTGCCGAAATACCGATAGAACGGAAATATCCGCCAGCACCAATTGGGAAAGTGAAAGCATCATTGCCTTCCTTGCGGCATGGACCTGAAACATAGCTACTGTTCGAAACGCCACTCACGGTTGCATTGTCGAGAATCGTTAGCAAATTTGTACTTGTCGTGTTAATTCTACCAGAGGTAAGCGTAAGGAGATTACTTACAGTGACAGGGCATTGCAAGGTTACACGGTTCGCCGGTTTATTTACTGTTAAATTGAAAAAATCTGGAGGAGTCGAAACATCTCCTGTAATATTTTGATTCACTGATCCATCTAATACAACACTTCCGCCACCTGCAGATAAATTAACTGTGGTAGATGAACCTGATGTAGAAATAGATTTTGCGAATGTCGAACTTGAATTGTACGCTGGGTAAAGTGTAAATGCAGTGGTTTGACGGAAACTAACATCCTCATTAAAATCGTCTGCACTTGAACTGCCCAAATACAAGGCTCCAGTTCCAGTAACTGCAATAGTCGTTACGCCATTAAATACATTTCCACCGATCGACAAATTGGGTCCAGATCCATTTTTGGTAATTGTTGTAGTGTTATTGAAAGTTGAACCATTGAGGTAAATGTTCGGACAAATAAATGTTGATGAAGCATTGAATGTAGTACCTAGCTCAAGATAAAGCTCTGTTCCGGATCCAAAGGAGGTTAATGATTGTGCTGTAGATCCTGCCTGTGTAAATCCTGCCAGCCTTAAATCTCCAGAAGTAAAACCACTACTCCCTATACTAATTGTTCTGCCTGAAGCCAGTGTAGATGTGCCTCCATTTTGGCCCATTCTAATTCCTGCAGATGAACCTGTAGAGTTAAGCTCAATGTTTCCATTAAACTCATTGTCTGCAGATCCTTCAGCCAAATAAATTAACTCTGATCCTGCATTTTCAATGGTTAAATTGCCTTCAAATATATCTGGATCGGAAGCGCCGAGAATCCACTCGCCAGAGCCTGAACTGCTTAATGTTACAGTAGAATTAAAGGTATTTCCACCTGTAGAATTCGAAGTAATAGATCCGTTTTTTGTTAAAACAGCTGTTGAATTAAATGTGGCACCATTCAAGTTAATACCTGGTGCAGAAAACGTTGCAGCACCATTGAATACAGTTCCACCTTCCAGTTGAATGAATGCTGAACCACTAAAGCTAGTAAGTGTTTGTGCTGTTGAGCCTGTTTGACTAAAGGCGCGCAAGGTTAGATCGCCTGAAGAAAATCCTCCTAAGCCAATCGTTAATGTCTTGGTGGCAGCAAGTACAGATGTTCCATCAGCTTGACCAAATCTAACACCTAGAGAAGAACCAGTAGAATTTACAACAATGTTTTGATTGAATTGGTGACCACTGCCACCTTGAGCTACTTGTATGGCCGAAGATCCCGACGATAAAAGCGTAAGCGTTCCGTCAAATACATCGGCGTTGGTTGATCCCAAAATGAGCAATCCTGAACCACTATTAGTGATTGAAGCCGTAGATGCAAAAGTATTTCCGCCTGTTCCTGTGTTTGAAGTCGCTCCGTTTTTCTCTAAAACTGCCGCAGCATTAAAGGTTGTTCCACTTAAAAACAATTGAGGAACATTAAAATTTACAGCTCCATTAAACGTAGTTCCGCTTTCCAAGTACAAAGCGCCAGTGCCTGTTGGCAATGAAATATTCTGAGCTGTTGAACCCGTTTGTGTGAAATTTCTAAATCTTAAGCTTCCTATTTCAAATCCTGAAGCACCAATTTCAATTGTTTTTCCAGAAGCCAAAGTTGAAGTTCCACCAGCCTGTCCAAAACGAACACCTCGCGCAGAACCTGTCGAATTTACCACAATGTTTTCTGCAAACGTATTTCCTGATGCACCATGCGCAACAAAAATCGTTTGCGATCCTGTTTGATTAAAGGTAACAACATCATTAAAATTATCTGGATTACTCACGCCGAGAATAAGTTCTCCTGAGCCTGAATTTGTAAACGTTGCAGTTCCATTAAATGTATTACCACCAATGCTTTGATTGTTTCCAGAACTGTTTTTAACAAATTCTGCATCGCCTTCGTAGGTAGCTCCATCCAAAAACAGATGAGGTGAAGTAAAACTCACATTTGCATTAAAAACACAACCTGATTCGATCGAAAGGGAAGCTGTTCCTGTTAATGTTAAAGATTGCGCTGTAGTGCCGTTTTGAGTTAAGTTTTTAATAAAAAGGTCGCCCGCAGAAAATCCTGTACCTCCAACTTGCAATGTCTTGGTAGTTGCCAAGGAAGATGTTCCGCCACCTTGACCAATCCTAACACCTGGACTGCTTCCCGTTGAATTGAAAATAACATCGCCCAAATAACTTGTTCCTGCAGCTGCATGTGAAGCAGAAATCCATCCCGAGCCAGAGTTGGTAAAAGTTACGTTCGCTTTATATGTATCTGGATTGAGGTTACAAAGAATCACTTCTCCTGAACCTGAATTGTTGAGTGTAAATGTACCATCGAAGGTGTTACCTCCTGTTGATGTAACACTTCCAGCGCCTGTTTTAGTTACAGAAACCGGCTGACTGAAATTAGAACCATTGAAAGAAATAGATGTACTACTAACTGAAACGGTAGCACTTATGGATGAACCAGAAAAAATAGTTGTTCCAGAACAATTCAAAGCTCCATTGGAAATACTACCTCCATTAAAGTTTGAGGATCCTGAAATAGACAAGGTGAACCCTGCTAAATTCAACGAACCTGAGTTGATTGTGAAATTATTCAAACCGGCTATTTCTTCATACAGCGGACTAAATGTTCCCGACTGAATGGTTACATCATCTCCGAAATCAGGTGTGCCTGTGGAAGGGGACCAATTTGAAGCATTCCCCCATTCAGTTGAGATACTTCCGATCCAAGTGTAACTTACCGCTTTCGTAGCCAACGGAAGTAATAACATCAACATAAATAAAAAACGGATGTACGTTTTTTTTGACGTTGAACTTGATGTGTATTGATTTTTCATGATCGAATCTCTTTTAAGCTTTGTCCACTGTAATACTTATATAAGCATCGATCAGTTGCGAAAAAGAGCGGGCGAAAAGACAATCACCTTACAGATGTAAGAAAAAAGATCGTTTACGTTCGAAGATCACTATAACCCCTTGAAAACATTGACATTATCCCAGAAAACAAACTCGTATAGGTGGTAACATTTTCTCGATGTGCCTCACAAAGTTAAATTTTCGGTTTGGTGGTAATGATTGTAACACCTAGGTCATTAAATCGCCCTAAAAAAGCAAGCTCTTAAATACCTTTTATGAGAGAAAGGGAAATCAAATGGACTAAAAATCTTTAAATCGAATCTGGGACTTCCACCCATTTGCCATGCTCCTTGATCAATTCTATCAATTTATCTACAGCGTGTTCCGCATCCACATTACGTTTCACGACTTCTTTGCCTTTGTAAAGAGTGATTTTCCCAACGCCAGTACCAACGTATCCAAAATCAGCATCGGCCATTTCGCCAGGACCATTTACAATACACCCCATGATACCGATTTTCAATCCTTTCAAATGATCGGTTCGTTTGCGGATTCGAGCGGTTGTTTCTTGCAGATCGAAAAGGGTTCTACCGCAGGATGGGCATGAAATATACTCGGTTTTAGAAATCCGTACGCGCGCTGCTTGGAGAATCCCAAAACTGGTTTGATTGATCATTTTCTGCTGAGCTGTAGCTCCAGAATTCACGATCCAAACCCCGTCGCCTAAACCATCTGTAAGTAATCCACCTGCATCGGTTGCGGCATGAAGCTGCAATGTACTTTCGTCAGTAATCTGATAATGACGATAAACGATCACCGGAACATGTAATCTATTGAGCATCAATTCCACAAACAACCTTCGCAGTTCGGGCATTCCATGGATGTTTGAGGTTTCAACAACCAACACCACAGTTGGATCTTTCTCGATCCTTTGCAGAAGACTATCATCCAACAACGAAAGATCCATCCTCACCCAATTCATTTTAGGTGATTTTTGAAAACGGTCGCTTATATAATCTTCAGTATTGAAAAGCGGATAACTGTTCTTCAATTCAGGATTCCAACATTCAGCGTCTTGAATCAAACCAAGCGTTCCCGGGGTTTCGTAATCGATCGAATGTTTACCTAAATAAATGTAATCGCAAGCTTGATCGGCGATATTCCATTTGTCGAGTGGAACCGAATAAGCATATCCAGCTCTAAACAAATTTGCAGGTTTTTCGGGTGCTTCAACAGAAAAATCAGCCACCACAACAGGAACCGATTCACCTCCAATGTTCATCACCGAAGAAGTGCTTCGGCGGGTATAGTCAAATGGATTGATTGGCCAAACCGGCGCCTCAGGAATTGCTTGATGCCCGGCCCGGTGCGTGTAACGATCGGCAAGTGCCTTAGCAACTGGAATTTCAAATTCTGGTTCTTCCGTAAGAGAAACCCGGATCGTATCGCCCAAGCCATCTTCCAGTAAAGTTCCAATTCCTACTGCCGATTTGATGCGACCATCCTCACCTTCTCCAGCTTCAGTTACACCCAAGTGGAGCGGGTAATTCATATTTTCTTCCAACATGCGTTTCACCAATAAACGATAAGCCTGAACCATCACTTGGGTGTTGGAGGCTTTCATCGATAAAACGATATTGTAGTAATTCAAATCTTCAGCAATTCTTAAGAACTCCATCGCCGATTCAACCATTCCCTGGGGACTGTCGCCGTAACGGCTCATAATTCGATCCGACAAAGAACCGTGATTGGTTCCGATGCGCATCGCAGTTCCATATTCCTTGCAAATCTTCACCAAAGGCGTAAAACGCTCACGAATTCTATCCAACTCTGCTTCGTAAGACAAATCGGTATAGTCGATGGTTTCGAACTTCTTTTTATCGGCGTAGTTTCCGGGGTTAACGCGAACCTTTTCAACGATTCGAGCGGCTACTTCTGCTGCATTCGGAGTAAAGTGAATGTCTGCAACCAATGGAGTATTGTATCCCGCTTGGCGGATTTCCTTGCGGATCAGTTCAAGATTCTGTGCTTCCTTCAAACTTGGCGCTGTGATCCTTACCAATTCGCAGCCTGCTTCAATCATCCGAAGCGATTGCGCAACCGTTGCGGCCGTGTCCATCGTGTCGGTTGTGGTCATCGATTGCACACGAATCGGATTGTAACCACCTAGAAGAAGGTCTCCAATTTTCACCTCGCGGGTGAGGAATCGCTCGTAATTAGTGGTAGATGAACAATAAAGGCCTTCGGTAAGCTCGGAATTCATGCTTCAGGTTTTTGGCAAAAATAACCTTAAGAACACAACCCGCAGCGGAAATGTTGCAAATGATCGATTATCGGTTCGTTTTGATAATCTTTTGACTAAACACTTGGCCGTCATCGAACCGAAGAATGACTAAATAAATGCCCGGCACAAGCTCAGAAATATCTCCCATGTTGGGCGCATTCGAATCTGAACGTTTCAGTAAACGCCCACTTAAATCTAATACTTCCAAATGTTTCGGCATTTGAGAATTAGGCGCTGAACGGATAATCAGTTCATTGCCGGTGGGATTGTCGATTCGAAACTTCCCAGGGGATAAATTCTCCAATTGAAGCGATCCATTTGGATTTAGGACATAAACTTCGGTTAAAAAAGGACTTTGTGGATCGAGCGTTTCTCCAACCATCGATGGCCAAATCACAACAGTGTTGCCTCCTTCAAGGAAAAAATCAGGAATTACTGGAATCTGGACCTGAAAGGTTCGAACCTGTTGAGGGGCGAAAAACTGTAAGGTATTTTGAAATCCTCCCAATGGAACCTTTAATGAATCAAGGTTCGGGTTCAAGAACCAAAACTGAAGATTGCCTTGATCGCTTGAATCATTGTCGTTCCAAACTGTAACGTTAAATGTAAATGAAGTGCCGTAATATAATGTATCGGGAAGTGCAGCCGATTGTATGGTTAAGCCTTGAGCAATTCCTCCTCGTGAAGCCAATAGCATAAAAACGAAAGTTACCGCAGCTAAACAAAGCTTTTTCGACTTTGCATAGGCGGATACGATTCTGAAGATTTTATGCTCGAAGACCATTTTCGACAAACTTGTTAAACAAAAGTATTCATAAAACTTTGGCGTCATAATGTATTGTTGTATATTTCTTACCTGTTCAACTGCTATTTTTAGATGGATATTCTTAATCAAATCGTTGAAGTTCTAAATAAAGAAGAAATCAGGTTTTACAAATTGTTTGCACTTCGCCAACAAGGTAATTCCGAAAGAAAGGATCTTTTCCTATTAGATGCACTTCGGAAGAATCCTGATGCTTCGGACGAAAAAATATTCCGGAAACTGTATCCCGACGGTGACAAAAATGCTTATTACAGATTAAGAAATAGGCTTCTCGAAGACATCAATCGTTCGTTGATGTTGCAGCATTATGAAGACGAGGAACTGCTTTTGATCTTCCACCAGTTAACAGTGGTTCGAATTTACACGGCCAAAAATCAATACCAGCTGGCTTTCCATTTTTTGAGGAAGGCTGAGCAAAAAGCACTAAAAACGGAGAACCACGAAATTCTTGATATCATCTACGGTGAATTCATACGCCTTTCGAATGAACTCATGGTGATTAATCCTGAAACCTATGTTTCGTTGCGCCGAAAAAACTCGGAAACGTTAAATCGCCTTCGGCAGATGGACGACCTGTTGGCAGTGGTTTCCTACCGTTTAAAAATCACCCAGAATTTCGGGGAAAAACAAAACTCCTTGATGGGAATTTTGGAAGAAACCACCAACAGTTTCATGCAAGATGCGGGATTGGCAGCATCGCCCCGGTTTCGTTTTAAGCTTTATAGTTTGGTAAGTCAAATGTTGCTTCAAAAGCAAGATTATGCAAGCTTGGAAGCCTACCTCAAAAAGACCATTGCAGAGTTCACTACGGAACATCTTTTCAATAAAACCAACCACGAAATCAAGTTGCAGATGCTCACCTATTTGGTGAACAGCCTCTTTAAAACAGGTAAAATTGATGAATCGCTGCAGTATTCTGATGCACTTCACGATGCTATGCTCGAATTCAACAGTCTGCATTTTGAGCGTTTCGAAATCTTCTATTACAATTCGCTGGTAAACAATTACTCTACCTTCGATATCCCTAAGGCTATTAGTATTCTTCAAGATTTACTTCAAAATAAGAATCTCCGAAAAGTGCCTTTCTATGAGCTTTTTGTGTACCTCAACTTGGCTACCAGTTACTTCGATCTGCACCAATACAATCAAGCCATTCGACATTTGAGCAAGGCTTATCTGATCGATTCTTACAAAAAAGCGGATGCTTCATTGAAGTTTAAAATTGCAGTCGCTGAGCTCATTATCCGTTACGAAAATGGAGATCTCGATTTCTGGCATTACCGAAAAGATCAGATCGTTCGTGAAAACCAAGCTGAACTTGATGACGATAAGCACCTCAAAGAAAAGGAACTACTAAAAATTCTAATTAAAGCTGCCGCTGAGCCAGACGGAATTAAGTCAAGAAAACTCCGCCCTTCGATTGAGACTTACCTCAAAGTATGGGAAAATTCTGAACAGGAAAGTGAAGTGATTCGTTACCTCAATTGGCTGCGCGATAAAATCAAATAAAATGCGAGCGATCTACCTCGACAACAACGCTACAACACCTGTTCATCCGCAGGTCTTGGAAAAAATGTTGCCCTATTTCAACGAGAAATTTGGTAACGCATCCAGTAAACTGCACCAATTTGGTTGGCAAGCAGATGCCGCTGTTGAATTGGCAAGAGAGCAAACCGCAAAACTCATCGCAGCGGAGCCCCAAGAAATCATTTTTACAAGTGGAGCAACAGAATCTATCAATTTAGCCATTCAAGGCGTTGCCCAATCCTATCAAGCAAAAGGCAAACATGTTATTGCAATTTCCACAGAGCACAAAGCAGTTCTCGATACTTTGACATTTCTGGGCGAAGTTGGTTTTGAGATTGAACTTATTCCCGTTAACCGGGATGGAATGCCCGATCTTACGCAATTACAAGAAGCAATCCGACCGGATACCATTCTAGTTTGTGCCATGCTGGCTAATAATGAAACAGGAGTTATTTTTCCTATTTCAGAAATCGCCCAAATCGTTCACGAAAAAAACAGCCTACTACTTTGCGATGCCACCCAAGCTTGCGGCAAAATTGCGTTTGATGTAAATACACTTGGTGTTGATTTACTGGCTTTGTCGGCACACAAATTCTACGGTCCCAAAGGCGTTGGCGCACTGTATATCCGCAGGAAGAATCCAAGGGTAACCATTCTTCCCATTTTGCACGGTGGGCAACATGAGTCGGGCATTCGATCTGGAACGCTCAATGTTCCCGGAATTGTTGGTTTAGGTGCTGCAGCCGCCCTTTTTTCAAGCGATCCCGAAAGTTACCTCAACCACTGTTTACCCTTACGCATGAAAATAGAAAAAAGCCTTTCAGATGCAGGCTGTATTTTAACAGCACAAACTTCCGAAAGGCTTCCAAATACCATTCATGTTGTTCTGCCTGGAATAAAAGCTGAACGCCTAATTTCACAGTTACCTGAATTGGCTTTTTCAACTGGCTCTGCTTGCAGTTCGGCATTGACAGAGCCATCGCATGTTTTGGTCGCAATGGGCTTCCCTTTGCCTAAATGCTATGCTTCCATTCGACTTAGTCTTGGTATTTTCAACACCAACGAAGATGCCGAAGAAGCTGGAAACTCGATCGTTTCAGCTTGGAAAAAATTGATGGTTTAAACTACATCACTTTCATCAAGAACTCTAAGAATTCTTTACGCAAATCATAAAACAACACCTGAAATTGTGCAACTCTCACACTCAGATCAACAGGAGTTTCGTGCCGGCGATGGTCTGATGCCACAGGATTTTCAGAGATTTCAGCTGTAATTAGATCTTCAAGGTGCACGATTTCGCCACGCATATCCAACAAATGATTCTTTTGGATAATTACTTGGTTCTGAAAATGCTCCACGTTTGCTAAAACTTCTAGTGCGGTATTTTTCGCAACCACTTCAGCAATACGTCTTTCCATGATCATCAATTCATCTTGATAAAATGAAATCAGATTTAACCATTCACGATTTGTGCTATGGATATCGGTTATTAATGAGGTCTTGTTCATAAGTCGAATTCTAAGGGTTCATGACAAATGTCGACCAGAACAAAACCGAAAAACATGACAACAATCAGGCATTACTATGACTTTTAACAGATCAGAACGAATTCAAGATCAAGTAAAGTCCGAAGAGCATAATGATAAATCCTGAAACGCGATTTACAACTAGCAAGCCAGCAGGATTGAGGAAACGTTTCAACTTAAGCGCCAAGTAGATTTTTGAAATATCGATGCTAAAATAGGTAATGAGTGTTACTGAAAAGAAAACCGCAACTGGAAGTCTTTGCCCGTGGAATGTGGCGAAAGCTACTGTTGCTGCACCAAACCAAACGAACAAACAAGTTGGATTGAGCAGGTTGATAAAAAAACCTTTTAAAATTAAGGCTGTTGGATTCAATTTGCCTACCGCTTGCATGTCAGCGTCGACTGGATGGGTATTTTCTTTGGGAGGATTCACAAAAGGAATCAATCCGAACACAATCAATACAATGCCACCTATGAGTGCGATCCAATCACGGTAAGATTCATTTTCTAAAATTATCGACGCTCCAAAAAATGCAACGATAATGTATAAGAGATCGCTCATCAATACACCAAGATCGAAAAACAATGCGTGTCGAATCCCTTTGCGAATACTGGTTTGGATCAACAGAAAAAAAACAGGGCCGAACGACATGCTCAACCAAATTCCAGTTAAAAATCCCTTCCAGATCGCGCCTACCATCATGCATTCACCGACTTAATAAATTCCTGCCAGTCGGCAAGTTGGTCTTTCTTAAGCACGCGAGGAAACTTATTCTGTCCGCCTTCTTTACCCAATTTGCGCATCCAATCGTAAAACAGATCTACAGGCAAAACTTCCAGCTTCATTTCCTTTAATGCAGATCTTCTTTCAACGGTATAATCGTCGTTCAAATCTTTAATCGCTTCATCAAGTTTGGCTCTGAAGGCTTCAGCATCAAGAACTTGATCGCATCCAACATACCATCGGTGGCCAAACACTTTGTCGTCGATATACCCTGCCACACAAAACTCAGGAATGGCAACTCCGAATTGCTCAGCAGCTTTCAGAATACCATGATTCATATTGTCGACACTCAAGTGTTCTCCGCAAATGCTGAGGTAATGTTTTGTACGCCCTGTGATAATGATCTCACAAGATTCTACATCCGTAAATCGAATGGTGTCACCAATCATATAACGCCAAGCGCCAGCACAAGTAGAAATCAACAATGCATAATCGATGTCTTTTTTCACATCTTCCAATGTGAGCACTTTCGCATTGGGATAGAGCTTTCCATCGGCATTGAAATTATCTTCATTAAACGGAATGAACTCGAAGAAAATCCCATTGTTGAGGACCAATTCCATCGATGATTTTCCTTTGTTGGCCTGCAATGCAATAAAGCCTTCAGATGCCAAATAGGTTTCGATATAATAAATCGGTTTGCTGAGCAACTTTTCGAAACCTCTTTTGTAGGGCTCGAAAAAGACGCCACCATGCACATAAATTTGGAGATTCGGCCACAAATCGTGGATCGTTTCAAGGTTATAATGCTTGATGATGCGCTCAATTACAATTTGAATCCATGCAGGAACGCCTACAATAATCCCAATATCCCAATCTTTGGCAGCAAGAACAATTTCTTCAAGCTTCGATTCCCAGTCACGTTCGCGAGCGATTTTTTTTCCAGGCTTGTAATGTGCCTGAAACCAAAATGGGATTTGTGTTGCATTGATACCACTTAAATCGCCTTCGTAATAACTACTTCGTTTTTGCAAATCCGTTGATCCCCCGAGCATGAAAATACCTTTCTCAAAGAGTTCAGGTGAAAGATCGTAGTAGGCCAATGATAGAATTTGACGAACAGAAGTTCTGCGCATACTCTTAATCATCGCCTGAGTTACAGGGATTTTCTTGCTTGGAGCTCCCGATGTACCTGAACTCAAAGCAAAGTATTGCACTTTACCCGGCCAAGCCACATCTTCTTCTCCTTCAAGTGCACGGTGCCACCAATCGTTATGAATTGAATCATAATCATAAACGGGCACACGTTGTTGATACAAGGCAATCGGATCTTGTGCTTCGAGGATTTCTTCAAATCCGAAATGCTTGCCTAAAGCAGTGCCTTGAGCTTTCTTGATTAATTTGAGGAATGTCTTTTCCTGCTTTTTAACAGGAGATTGACGTCTTCTGACAATATTAAGCGTCTTCTGTAAAGTGAGCGCCCTTTTAATTGCTTTCCCAATAAATGCCATATCAAAAACGCAGTCTTTTTAGCTCATCCGGAGCATGATCACTTCTTTTTCTGTTAGGAAACGATAATTGCCCCTTGGAAGATTTTTCTTTGTTAATCCAGCAAATCCGGTTCTGTCAAGTTTCACAACTGCGTAACCGAGATGTTCAAATATACGTCGAACAATTCTGTTTTTACCAGAATGAAGTACAATACCAACTTCTTGCTTGTTGTCTTGAGAAGCCCAAGCAATTTCATCCACTTCGATAAATCCATCTTCCAACTCAAACCCTTCAGTAATCTTTTTCAAATCAACTGGTTGCAGATTCTTGTCGAGGGTAACATGGTAAATTTTTCTTACGCCATGCGAAGGATGGGTGAGTCGTTTTGCCAACTCTCCATCGTTGGTCATCAGCAACAAACCTGTTGTGGATCTGTCTAATCGACCTACAGGGTACAATCTTTCTTTACAAGCTCCCTTCACAAGTTCCATAACCGTTTTGCGGCCTTCAGGATCGTTAGAGGTGGTAATAAAATCCTTGGGTTTGTTCAACAACAAATATTGGGGCGATTCACGCGATAGCGTTTGTTCGCCGTATTGAATTTTATCGATCGGGCTAACCCTAAAACCGAGCGTAGTTACGATTTCACCGTTTACACGGATAACGCCACTTTCGATCAAAGAATCTGCTTCACGACGGCTACAAATACCAGCATTCGAGATATAACGGTTCAAACGAATTTTTCCGTCTTTCTCCTCCAATTTCGAATGCTTCTTGGCTGGTCTTCTTACTGGTCCTTTGTATTCTGTTTTCACAAAATCAGGACGATATCCAAGCGTATCTTCCGTTTTTTCAGGTTTTAATCCACCTTTTTTAGCACTGATTTTCTCAAGATCCTTTTTGAAATCTTCTGGATCGAGCCATTCTCCTTGCTTACCGAAATCGTCGTCTTTACGGTTACGTCTTACTGGACCTGTCCGGCTTGAAAATCCACCTCTAGATGCAGGTTTTTCGAAACCGTCCTTTTTGAAAAGCTTGGAATCTTGGCCATCTCTCGATTTGCCGCGAAATGGTTTATCACCATATTCCTTTGGCTTGTCGAAACGTGGTTTATCATCGCGATTATAACTACTAGTTGATCCAGTTTCTGTTCTTGGTCTTCTTCCTCGTGTAGGCTTTTCATCTCCAAATCTGCCGCCTTCTTTCTTAAAGTCGGGACGATCTGATTTGAAATCTGATTTAACTGCATAGCCTTCACCGTCTTTTCTTGGACCACGGCGAAATGGCTTTTCGTCGGATGATTTAGCACCTTCACGATTGTATGCTGGACGATCGGATTTGAAATCCGATTTAACTGCATAGCCTTCACCGTCTTTTCTTGGACCACGGCGAAATGGTTTATCACCTTCGCGATTGTATGCTGGACGGTCGGATTTGAATTCAGGTTTACCTGCAAAGCCTTCACCATCTTTTCTTGGTGAACGGCGCGCTGGCTTTTCATCGGAAGAGAATCGTCCACCTTCCTTTTTGTAGGCTGGGCGGTCGGATTTAAAATCTGGTTTTGCACCAAAGCCTTCACCATCTTTTCTTGGTGAGCGGCGTGCTGGTTTTTCTGCTCCACTGTCGTCTTTTCTGAAGGGCTTCCGATCAGAACCACCGTCTTCGCGTGGTGCACCAAAATTGAAATGCTTTGGCGATGCATCACCTGCTTTTGAGCCGGCAGATCTTCCGGTTCCTTTGTTATCTTTATTCACGGACGATCTAGTTCTGCGCGGTTTTGCGCCTTCTTCTTCTGACATATACTTGAAATGAATCCGCAAAAGTACGCCTTTTGTTCAAACTTAGCCTCATTTACCTGTTAGTCGAACGGACTGAAAGCATGCTTGATGTGCTGAAAACTGTGCGATTGACTGCTGATTATCACTGAAATAATATCGAAACGGGTTTCTCGATTTGAATTGCTTTTTTGGATGTACGCTTCTGCAGCATTTACCAGCAATCGCTGTTTTCGAAGACCGACACTTTCTTCTGGCTTGCCAAATGCCAAACTGCTGCGGGTTTTCACCTCAACAATTACCAGCAATTCCTTGTCGAGTGCGATAAGGTCGATCTCCTCAAATCGATTCTTCCAATTTCGCTCGAGTATTTCAAACCCAATTGATGTGAGATATTCCGCTGCGAGATTTTCTCCATTTTTTCCTGTTTCGTTATGTTCTGCCATAATTGAAATTGAGTGACATTGATAACCGGACAAGCAAAAGTAAACGATGAATCCAACATACCACACAGGTGTTGAAAAATCATAGAAATCGACCATTTTTCGACAACAAATCGACCAAACAAAAAAACAAGATTAGAAGATTCTCTATTGCTTTACCAATAAAAATGAGCCTTTCTCTGAGCGACCTTCCCAAGAGAAATAGTACAAACCAGGAATCCAACTTTTAGTTTCAATGCTCAAAATTCCTGATGAAATTGATTCTCTGAAGATCAACTTTCCTTCGCTGCTGTAAACACTCAACATCCCTGAACGGGTTTTCAAGTGGACTTGATCGGTGCAAGGATTTGGACCTAACAACAACAGTCCGTCGGAAATCTTCTCAAATCCAATCGAACCTCCATCTAAAGGCGCCGAAGTAGCTTCACAGCCATTGTTGTAAGAAACAGTTACCGTCCAAATTCCAGGTTGGGCAAGAATGGTAGCTGACGTTAAACCTGGAACAACGCTTCCATTGAGCGACCAAGTGTAAGTATCGGCAGCTGTACTGCAAACAATGCTACTTCCTTGGATCGAAATTTCAGGGATGAGGTTGGAAATCAATCCTACCGAAATTTCGTTGGTAGTTTGAATCAATTCTGGACAAAATTCGTTTACCACATTGGCAGAATAAAAACCCGGTTGATCAACAAAAACTGAAGGTCCTTGCAAAGAATTCTGGACTTCTCCATTCAACAACCAAGTAACTTGATTGCCTGGGTTATCCATCGTTATTTCGATTGAATCTCCTTCACACAATGCACTTGGGTTTCCATTGGCAAGTAAAGTAATTGGAGCAAAAAAGTAGATGAGCGGTGTTACTTGCGGAGAAATCTCAGTGCATCCGTTTAGCGTTACAGCAACAGAGATAGGGCTACCAGCTTGAAGAGATGATGCAATAAAAGTATTTTCAACTGCTCCTGAAACAGCTTCTCCACTTACAAACCATTGGTAGGCATCACCAGTTATTGTAGAAAGTGTTGTTTCTCCATTCGGGCAGATGAGCAGTTCGCCAGCAATAGCTGGATCATGATCGCAAACCACAGGAAAGCCAGAGAAATTATAAGGCTCAGAAATTCGAGTGCATCCAGCAGAATATTGCGCAGTTACAGTGTATTGACCAGCTCCAGATGGAAAAATTGATGCTGCTGTTGCATTGGCAATTGGCGCTCCTCCTTCGAACCATTGTAGTGAGTTTGAAGTGGCGTCGGTATACAAAGTGCCCGCATTAGAATCTTCGAAAATTTGTGGTATTGGTGCGTTTGAAAAAGCGAGAATTACATCGGTTGAAAATTGTGTGTTGGTTGGACAAGCAGCAATTGCGCCCGTTGCAGAATAACTTCCTCCTTGAACGATATTGATACTCGTGGAGTTTTGTCCTGCAATGGGATTTCCATTTCTGAACCAAGTGATGTTGTCGGTTTGACCAGAATTTAAGGTCAAAATCACTGTATCGCCCAAACAAGCTGTTCCCGAAACTGCACCTTCGATTGCGATGGTCATTACAGGCAAAGAAATACCCGAAACAAGAGCTGATGTTGAAGATTCTGAACATCCAGCGATGGTTTGTACAACAAAAATGCTCGCATTGATATCGGTTGGATTGCTAACCACCAAATAAGGTAGGTTGTTGTTATTTACAGGGACTCCATTTTTAAACCACTGATAATTGTCGGCAGTTTCGGTAAACAAAGTATCTGACTTAAAAGGACACAGGCTCAGCGCTGATGGTGAAACTGTCGCAGTAAAGGCGCATTGCGCTCCAACAAAATTGGAGATCATGATCAAAATGCCAAAAATGAAAATACGTTTCATATCAAAGAATGCCTTTATTGATTTCAACAGGTAAAGATATGATTAGTTCCTTTCAGCATACCAGCCTAAGGTTGTCTTTGGCGGATTATTTCATAGGTAATAACACCTGCAGCCACAGAAACATTCAGAGAACCAGTGCTTCCGAACATCGGAATTCTGATCAACTCATCACATTTTTTCAAATATTCTGGGCTAATTCCTGTTTCTTCTGAGCCCATGATCAAACAAAGTGGACCAGCTAGATCGGTGTCGTACATCATTTTTTCCGATTTCTCGGATGCACCAGCTATACGAATGCCTGAATCCTTCAGCATCTGAAGCGTATCCTTTAAGTTCATCGAACGGCAAACTGGAATATTCATGAGCGCTCCTGCGGATGTTTTCAAAGCATCTGCACCAATCCGAGCACTTCCGCGGGCAGGAACAATAATCGCATCAACGCCAGCACATTCAGCCGTTCGGCAGATGGCTCCGAAGTTTCGAACATCGGTTACACGATCCAAGACCATAAACAAAGGATCTTTCCCAGATTCAAATACCTGTTGAAGAACTTCTTCAAGCGGCATGAAGCTTACAGGAGAAATATATGCAACAACGCCTTGGTGGTTAAACCGCGTAAATTGCATCAGCTTTTCTTTCGGCACAGGAATGATGGGAACATCCAATTCGGCCAAATGCTTTCTAATTTCCGAAATCAACGGACCAGAAGTGCCATTTTGCAGCAATACACGATCGATTTCTTTTCCAGCTCTAATGGCTTCCAACAAAGGATGCACGCCAAAAAGCAAACCTTCCTCCTTTACATTGATTTTATGTTGATGTCTCATTCTTCTTCTGTAGCCGCAGATAGCAGCGGGTTAATATTCTTGCCTGAGTTTAGTCCAAGTTTCTTGAGATCTGCAGCGCGTTTCACCAAATTGCCAGTTCCAGTGCTGAGCTTTTTCATCGCCTCATCATAGGTCTTTTTGCTTGTGTCCATCTGGGCGCCCAATTTGAGCAAATCATCTGCAAAGGCTGCAAATTTATCATACATATCGCCGCCTTTTTTGGCAATTTCTAAGGCATTGCGATTTTGATGTTCTTGCCTCCAAATGCTTGCAATGGTGCGCAAGGTAGCTAGCAAGGTGGTTGGGCTCACGATCACAATATTCTTATCGAATGCCTCTTGGAAGATCGCAGGATCAGCTTGTACCGCAGTAGCAAATGCAGGTTCGATCGGAATAAACAGCAGAACAAAATCGAGGCTGTTGAGGCCATGCAATTTTTGATAATTCTTGCTCGACAAGCCTTTCAAGTGATTTCGAACCGACATCAAATGCTCTTTCTTCGCCAATTCAATTTCTACATCTGTTTCGGCCGAAGAATAGCGTTCATAGGCATTGAGCGACACTTTCGAATCGATAACAATGGCTTTTTCATCGGGTAAATTCACTACAACATCGGGCTGTAAACGATTGCCGTCTTCGTCGGTTAAACTCACCTGAACGAAGTATTCACGGTCTTTCATCAAGCCCGATTTTTCGAGCACCGATTCTAAAATAAATTCTCCCCAATTGCCTTGGGTTTTGTTTTCACCTTTTAATGCGCGGGTCAAGTTGATAGCATCTCGACTCATTTGTGCATTCAGGTCTTTCAAAGAAAGCAACTGTTGTTTCAGTGCTTCATTGTTAAGCAATCCTTCTTTGTGCGTGCTATCCACTTTCTGTTCAAATTCTGAAATTTTCTCGCGCAAAGGCTTCAGGATTTGATCGATACTTTCCTTGTTTGAATCTGTAAACTTCTTGCTTTTCTCGTCGAGCAGCTTTTCGGCAATTTCTCTGAATTCCAAATTAAACCGCTCTCTCACAGCCTCCAACTCCTGTTTTTGGCTTTCGAGTCGCTCTTGCAATGCTTGATAAGATGCTTTCCAGTGTGATGCTTCCTTGTTGATCGTGGTAGTTTCCTCCCGAAGTTTCAACGATTCATCGCGTAAACGGTTAATTTCATCGAGCCTAAGCTGCAAACTTTGTTGCAAAGCTGCTTGATCAGCCCTTAACTGATTGGCTTCCGCTTCGAATGGGTTCGATACTTTTTGTTGTTTCAGTTTGAGCAGCAGCCAAGAAACCGCTGCACCAATCAATATACCGACGATTAATGCTAAATAGTCCACCTTAAAACTTTGGAATTTCAGTCATGCAAATTACACCATTTTTCTCCTTTCGGGGACTAAAACAAACTCGTAATTCCAAAATGGACCTTTGCATTTCTGAATCCTACAGGGTTTCCAAACTGGCTTCCCAAGGCATAGCTGATGGTGAAAATACCTGCTTTTGTTTGGAAACTTGTACCAGCTCCAAATCCGTAAGGCCAATCACGCACATTGCGATTCACAGCAACATTTTCATACCAAGCGGCATTTCCAAAGAGAAACAAGAATGAATTTTCCTCCATCAAGTATCTGTATTCAGCATTTAAAACCGCATAGCTAGAAGCGAAAATCGATTCTTCATCGAACCCGCGAAGCAAGCTGTTTCCACCGATTCTACTCAATTCATTTTCAAACAAATTTTGTCCACTCAAAAAAGCGCCATTCAGTCCCAAATTGATTGTCGATTGCCTAAACAAAGGAATAAATCCATCGAAATCTAAATAGCCGTTGTATTGAATCGACCGCAAAACAATGTTGTCGTATAAATCCTGATCCAAGCCTGCGTTTTTATCAATGTTTCGAAAACCAACACCCGACCTTGCTAGCAAACGAATTCCCTTTCGGGGATTTAATCGGTAATCGAGCCGCGTGAGACTCAACTCCAAACCATACAAATTCGATCGAACATCAGCATAATCGGGAAGTTCAAGCAAATTTTGAAGTCCATTGGTGGAAAGTAAACTTGAACTTTTATTGTCCAAAAATGCTTTCAAATAATCGGTACCTTTCATCAAATACTGCACACCAATGTTTCGCTGCACGTTCAAGAAGGTCGTATCGCGCTTGTAGAGATTAAAAATCCCATCAACGCCCAAAGGCAGGTTGAATATAAACGGCCAGGCCACACGAACATTTAGACTTTGTGTGGAAACCTGCAAGCGTCGCCATTCTGCATCAATCGACTCTCCCCTACCCAAACTATTTTTTAATTTCAAGTTGGCTTCACCGGTGAGCAACAATTTACCCGATTCCTCATTGTTTGGAAGGAAACCAACCATACCGCTAAAATTCGATGCTTTTCGGTCGTTGAGATACAGCCTCACAAGCGCAGTTTCTTCGAGCAAAAACACATCCGCCGGGCGGTAAGCTGTTACAAATGGAAGTTCCTTTAAGCGGTTTTCCATTTGCCTAATTGCGGCTTCATTGTAAACATCATCGGGCTTGATTCCGATATAGTTGTACAGGTATTTTTTCGAAATTTTCGCTGTTCCCTTCCAAGTAACACTGTCGATTTTAAAGAAATTCCCTTTCTCAACATGCAAAACCGCTTTGGTTTTACTGTCGATCTGGTCTAAGCTATCCAGTTTTACACGGGCGAAAGGATATCCATGATTTTCATAGTAGCTGAGCGTTTTATCTAAAATTGCGGCTACCTTTCTAAAGTTCAATGGTCGGTTTGCGAAATTCTTTTCTCGAAATCCCGCCGATGTAAGCGCGATTTCATCCACATTGGAATTCCGAATTTCTAACCATTTGTATTGTGCGCCCTTATCAACCAACAAGATTAGGGTGTCTTTTGAAATGCGAAAACTGTCGGATGTGGCTGTTAGAAATCCGTCTTCATGTAAGTTGTTGAAGTACGTTTTAATTTGCTCCTCGCGGAGGATGGCTGAATTGCTCGATTGAAATTTTAGTGTTTTCTGTGAAGCACTATCGATGAACTTCAACAAAAAAGTTTGCGCCTTGATTGAGGTGGATGCACAGAGAAACAATAAAAGATACAAGCAGTGTTTCATCCTTCTAAAATCCAATGAATCGGGGTTTTGCCTTGATCGATGAGGATCTTGTTAGCCTGACTAAAATGCCTGCATCCAAAGAAACCATTGTAAGCCGACAGCGGTGATGGATGTGCTGCTTTCAAAACGAAATGCTTAGAAGTATCGATAAGTTTTTCCTTCAGTTGAGCTGGTCTTCCCCAAAGCAGAAAAACCAATCCTTTTTTCTTTTCAGACAGTAAACGAATGGTTTGATCGGTAAATTGCTCCCAGCCTTTGCCTTGGTGTGAGGCAGGAGATGCAGCACGAACCGTTAACGTAGTGTTTAAAAGCAGTACACCCTGTTTTGCCCATGAAGTGAGGTCACCATTTTTTCCGATTGCACATTCTAGATCGGTATGAAGCTCTTTAAAAATGTTCACCAACGATGGCGGTAGTTTCGTTCCTGGTGCAACCGAAAAACAAAGGCCATTTGCCTGACCAGGGCCGTGGTATGGATCCTGACCAACAATCACCAATTTCACTGCATCGAATGGCGTGTAATTGAATGCCGAAAAAATTTGATTACCAGGAGGATAAACAACTTGTGTTTGCCTTTCTTCCACCAAAAACTTCTTTAGTTCAGTAAAATATTGTGAAGCGAATTCTACTGCTAAGGCTTCCTTCCAAGAAGGCTCAATTTTAACATCATTAACTGCCTGGTTCATTTGGCGAATTTATGCATACATCCATCAATAAATAATTTTGAACCATGATCAATTCAGAAAACCCAAATAGAAATCCTTGTCATCAATACTGAATCAAATTTTGTTGCGTTTCGATCCTTAGAGAAGTAACCTTAAATAAACCTTCACGTACTTTCAAAACTGTATGCAAAAACAACTACTTCATTAAATTAGTTTCCTATGAAATTCATTGCATTCGCTTTGTTGGCAATCTGCTTAATCGCCTCATGTAAATCGCACGTCGACTGCCCAGCTTATTCTAAAAATACAGTTATTAAAATAGAGCATAGAGGCTAATTGAATATTCTTACCTTTGCCAAGAATTCAAATCAAAATGCGCAAAATCGTATCAGCAGCGCTCCTGCTTCTCATGTTCAGCCTGTGTGTTTCTTCTTGCAGAGCCAAGAAAGTTGATTGTCCAGCTTATGGAGAGGTTGAACAACCTACCGTTGACAAACATTCCTAATTTCGATGGTCTCTTGGAAAGTCCTCGACTCGGTTGAAAAACTGGAGGAAATCATTTCCCTTTCATCGACATCTGAAGTTGATGCTGTTGCTATTTTCAAGCATTCTACTCGCTGCAGCATATCCAGCATTTCGCTTAAAAGGTTCGAGTTAGACTATCAGGTCAATCCTAAAATTCCAATGTTTTTTCTTGATTTACTCCGCTTTCGGCCGGTTTCAAATCTCGTTGCTTCAACCTTTGATGTTGAGCACGAATCACCACAATTGTTAGTGATTAAGAATGGAAAATGCATCTCTCATGCTTCTCACATGGAGATTAGTGCCGATATGCTCAAGATTCAATCAGCTTAACTGCCGAATTCAAACGTTATATTTTGCTCCAAATCGGGGTGTAAACTCATTGCAACTGGACAAGTTTTGGCAGCTCTCTCCAAAATCAATTGCTGTTTAGCATCTAGCACTTGCTCAAATCCGTAAAAACGAATATCGATCGCCCGAATGCGGCGAGGATCAGCGCCCATGTGTTTGGTAACATCGGCTTGCAGACCATCGATTGAAATTTCATGGGTTCTAGCTGCAATACCCATCAAAGTCATCATGCAGGCCGATAAAGCTGCACAAACAGAATCGGTCGGACTAATTGCCTCGCCTTTTCCATGGTTGTCGATCGGAGCATCCGTAATGAATTTCTGTCCTGAAGCAACGTGCTGTAGTTCGGTGCGTAAATCGCCCAAATATTTTGAATGAATCGTTGGCATGATGAAAAACCTCCCGTTGGTGAATCTGTTGTATCTTTGAAGCGTATCAAACATATGATGTTTTCCAATACCCGATACCGCCAATTGTTTTTTTCAGGACTGCTGCTGATTGGCTGTTTCTTGGGAAGCATCAATGTGTGCGCTCAAGACATTCCGGGGGTTGAAGAAAAAGGAATCGTTTACCGAAACGTGAAATCTTTCGGAGCATTTATTCATTCGAAAGGTTCTGGAATTACTTACAGAAGAGGCAAAATGGAAACCGGTTTCCGTTCGGCGATGTTCGATTTCAGCTTACTCACCATGCGGCATCCAAAAGAAATCAGATCGGTAAATCCGTTTTCCGATAATGCTGGTGGATATATTTATGGTAAACTGAATAGTTTATTGATTTTGCGCACTGGTTACGGCAAACATTTTATCATCCACCCTCAAGGCGATCGTGGAGGCATCGAAACTGGCTTAAGTTTGTTCGGAGGAATTTCGTGGGGATTGATAAAACCAGTTTATCTAACCGTATTTTATTTCGATGATCAATTCGGTGTGCGTGAAAAAACCGAACGATATGATCCTGAAAAACATTTCCCCGATAATATTTCAGGCAGAGCGCCATTTACCAAAGGGATTTCTGAAAGTTCGCTAACTGCAGGACTTTACGGAACAATTTCGATGAATTTCGAGTTTGGTAAACAACAAAAAAAACTTCGCATGATTGAAACTGGAATTGCTGCTGATGCATTCGCAAGACCAGTTCCGATGATGGCATTTAGTCCAAAGAATCAGATCTTTGTAACCTTATTCATCCGTGTAATGTACGGACAACTGTGGAACCGAAATGATTGATCAGAAAGAGAAAGAAACGAGTACAATTGCCACCGACCGCAACGGGAGGCCGAGAAAGCCAGACTGGTTGAGAGTAAAACTTCCAACAGGTCACGAATACGCGAAAGTGCGCAATTTGGTTGAAGAGCATAAACTCCACACCATCTGCGAAAGCGGAAATTGCCCCAATATGGGCGAATGTTGGGGCGCTGGAACTGCAACCTTTATGATTCTAGGTAACATTTGCACTCGTTCATGCGGTTTTTGCGCTGTTGCAACCGGAATGCCTAGTGCTGTAGATTGGCAAGAGCCTGCACGCGTGGCCAATTCTGTGAAATTGATGGGCGTAAAGCACGCAGTAATCACTTCTGTAGATCGCGACGACCTAAAAGACGGAGGATCGATTATCTGGGTAGAAACAGTTGAAGCAATTCGAAATGCAAGTCCGGGCACAACACTCGAAACACTCATTCCTGATTTTGCTGGAAAATGGGAAAACCTTCAACGCATCATCGATGTGTGCCCCGAAATCGTGTCGCATAACCTCGAAACAGTGCGCCGATTAACACGTGAAGTGCGAATTCAAGCAAAGTACGATCGATCACTTGAAGTATTGAAGCGCTTGAAAGAAGGCGGCTGCAAAACCAAGTCGGGCGTTATGCTCGGTCTCGGCGAAACAGAAGAAGAAATTTTAGAAACCCTTCGAGATTTGAATGCCAATCAAGTCGACATTCTCACTTTGGGTCAATATCTTCAACCTACGCCGAAGCATCTTCCAGTTGCAGAATTCGTTACACCAGAACGCTTTGCATTTTACAAAGAATATGCACTGTCGTTGGGATTTCGATATGTAGAAAGTGGACCATTGGTAAGATCATCTTACCACGCCGAAAAGCATTTATTTTAAAGAACTAACAATCAACAACTTGAAAGGATAATCAACTTCACCAACAAAAAAAGTCGATTATTCTTTCGAGTTTTTTGGTAGTTAATTTTCCTTAGTGTAATTTCGACACTCACATAATTAGAGATCAATCATTATGAGTAAAGTAAGAGTAGCTATAAACGGGTTTGGAAGAATCGGAAGAATTTCTTTCCGAATGATGATGAATAAGCCAGGCATTGAAGTAGTGGCCATAAACGACCTCACTGATGCTAAAACCTTGGCTCATTTGCTGAAATATGATTCAGTGCATGGAAAGATCGATGGCCAAGTGAAGGTTGAGGATGGCCACATTTTAACAGGCAACCACAAGCTGAAAGTGTTTGCTGAGAAAGATCCGGCGAACTTGCCTTGGAAAGATTTAAATATTGATGTAGTTATCGAATCTACTGGTTTCTTCCTAGATCGAGAATCGGCTGGAAAGCATATCCAAGCAGGTGCGCGAAAAGTGATCATTTCGGCACCAGCCAAAGAAGACGTACCCACATTTGTTATTGGAGTAAATGATCATTTGCTTACTGCCGAACACGATATCATATCGAACGCTTCCTGCACCACCAACTGTGCGGCGCCTATGGTAAAAGTGCTAGATGATGCTTTCGGCGTTGAAGCAGGATTGCTTAGCACGGTTCACGCGTATACAGGAGATCAACGCTTGGTTGATGCGCCGCACAAGGACTTACGTCGTGCAAGAGCCGCAGCCTTGTCGATCATTCCAACAAGCACAGGTGCAGCAAAAGCTATTGCCTTGATTCTACCGCATTTGAAAGGTAAATTGGATGGAATCGCCTTACGTGTTCCAGTTCCATCTGGATCTATGACCGACCTTACCGTGAAGTTAAGCCGTGAAGTTTCAGTTAAAGAAATCA
This sequence comes from Chitinophaga pinensis, assembly GCA_945883545.1. Classification (GTDB taxonomy): domain Bacteria; phylum Bacteroidota; class Bacteroidia; order M30B66; family M30B66; genus CAMCXT01. Next base: position 99,261 of record CAMCXT010000003.1, read on the forward strand.
ACGAAACATTTCGAATAGCTTCAGAAAATGGCATGAAAGGGATTCTTGAATACACCGAAGATCCGATCGTTTCTGCCGATATCGTTGGAAACCCGCATTCTTGCATTCTTGATTCCGACCTCACCATGGTGATGGGAACTACAGTGAAAGTAATTGGTTGGTACGACAATGAAGCAGGTTACTCAAACCGCATTGCCGACCTCACTGAGAAAATGGCGCTTTTGGTCGCTTCAGAAAAGTAGTTTGCCTGATGATGCAGATTTTTATTGAACCTGTAACACAACATATATAGGTTAGTTTGATTTTGGGAAAAGGAATCCCGGTCCACCAGGGTCGGGATTTCCTTATTTAAGGATGAACCAAGAAAAATTTAGGGCATAACGCGCATTCATTTTATCTTCGTCGCCGATATGACTTCCATCGAAAAAATAGATTATGCCAACATAGGGCTCATGCTGATCTCTTGTGTTGTGGCCTTTATTCTGCCTTTTGAGCTTTTTCTGTTCTCCTACGCTGTGCTTGGTCCGCTACATTACCTTACCGAAATTGGTTGGCTGCACAAAAAAGGGTACTATACCTCTGGGAAAAACGACTTTATTTTTCTGATCATCGTTGGAGCACTCATTACATTGGGCTTCTTCAAAGCCAGCGATTGGTTGCAAGATATTTCGACCAACTTGATTTACATCGCGTTTCTTTCTTCCCTCATTTTGGTCGCGATTAAAGACAATACCCTTAAAGCCGTAGGAATCATTCTAGTGGTATTTTCGACGCTATTTTTTAGCGATGCTGGCTTTTTTGAACTTTTTTTCGCCATCTATTTGCCAACAATTATACATGTATTTGTATTTACTGCACTTTTCATGGTGTATGGCGCACTGAAAAGCAAAAGTATTTCCGGCTTACTGGCAGTGCTAGCTTTGGCAGCCATTTCGTCGAGCTTTTTCCTTATCCCGTCAGGGTATAATCCTGTTGCACCTAGTGAATACATCCAAAAAAGCTATGGTAATTTTGCCGAACTAAACCGAAACTTGATCAACTTCTTTGGCTTAGGAAATTTGGATAAGTTTTCAATAGATACATTTCAAAATAATTTCAAAACAATATTTGGTTCCATTGAAGGATATATGGTCATGCGATTTGTTGCATTCGCTTACACCTATCATTATCTCAATTGGTTCTCAAAAACCTCAGTTATACAGTGGCATAAAGTGCCAAAGAAATCCTTGATGGGCATCGTGGGCATCTGGGTGGCATCGGTTGCTTTGTACATATATAAATACGAAGTTGGGTTGAAATGGCTCTTCTTACTTTCATTTCTGCATGTTTTACTTGAGTTTCCGCTTAATTACAGAAGCTTCATTGGCATCGGTCAAGAAGCTAGAAAGTTATTCAGCGGTGGCGGAAATGCTCCATTAAGTCAATCTACACCTTCGAAATAATGCGCATCATATTTCTTGGCACACCAGACTTTGCAGTTCCATCGCTAGAAACACTAATTCATTCAGAATACGAAGTTGTTGGAGTTGTTACAGCTCCCGATAAACCTGCAGGAAGAGGATTGCAGATGAAATGCTCGCCTATTAAGGAATGTGCATTAAAGTATAACATTCCAGTGCTCCAACCTGATAAGTTACGTGATGTCGAATTTCATGAACAATTAGTTGCATTGAAAGCAGACATTCAAATTGTTGTAGCTTTTCGCATGATGCCTGAATCGGTTTGGAACATGCCTCCATTGGGCACTTGGAACCTACACGCTTCATTACTTCCTCAGTACCGCGGTGCAGCGCCTATTAACCATGCGATCATCAATGGTGAAAAATTCACTGGGCTTACAACCTTTAAATTAGTACATCAAATCGACGAAGGTGCAATCGCTTTGCAGCTGCCAATGCCGCTTGGTGAGAATGAAACAGCTGGCGAATTGCACGATAGAATGATGGTGGCAGGTGGTCCTTTGTTGCTAACCACCTTGCGTGCATTACAAAATGGCAACCTCCATTTGATTCAGCAAGAAAGTGCAGCTGCAGAAGAACTGAAGCACGCTCCGAAGTTAAATGCCGAATACAACCGCATCGATTGGAATAAACCAACAATAGAAGTACACAATCACATCCGTGGGTTAAGCCCCTACCCCACTGCGCATACTATATTATATGATGGGGATGTTGAAATGCCGATGAAAATTTATGGTGGTCAGCCCTTTTTAGGGGATTTACCGCTTGAAATCGCCGGAACAGTGCATATTACTGAGCGTTTTGAGCTGCTTTGTGCAACCAGCAACGGGTGGTATAGTGTGACAGAACTCCAGCAATCAGGCAAGAAACGACTGATTATCAAGGACTTCCTTCTTGGATTTAGGAAAATCAAGTCGCTTAGATTTCAATAATCACACAATCAAGCACTTACACATTTTTACCTAAGTTAACTTGCCTGATTACAAGGGTTTAGGGGCGCAGTTATTAACAAAACAGTAGATTTATCAACAAAATCAGGGGTTTCAGGGGGTGTGCACTTGGAACGTATTGATTTTCCTATAAATTTGCTCAAGAGAACAAATAAACAAACCTGTAAAACCCTCAAAACCAAAACATCATGAACAAAGCAGAACTCATCGATGCTATCGCAGCAAACGCAGAACTTTCTAAAGTAGATGCAAAAAAAGCGCTTGACGCTTTCATCGGCGCAACAACTGGTGCTCTTAAAAAAGGAGATCGTGTTGCTCTAGTAGGTTTCGGATCTTTTTCAGTATCTGCACGTGCAGCTCGTAAAGGCCGTAACCCACAAACTGGAAAAGAAATCAAAATCGCTGCTAAGAAAGTAGTAAAATTCAAAGCAGGTAGCGAGCTTTCTGTGAAAGTAAAATAATCTGCTTACAAGATTCGGAAAAGAGGCTGTCTCATTTGAGCAGCCTCTTTTTATTTTTGCACTATGGCAACAACTAGCAAAGCACAAAAAATTGCTGCATTCGACCAGAATTCGGCAGCTGTAAAAGGATCTAACCTTTATGGATTGCCCTTTTCTGCGGAAGAATCGGATATTGTTATCCTTCCAGTCCCTTGGGAAGTTACAGTGTCTTATGCTGCAGGAACCGCAAATGGTCCTCAAGCAATTCTGGATGCTAGTATGCAAGTTGATTTGTACGATACAGATGCTCCAGATGCTTGGAAAGCGGGATTCCACCTTCTTCCTATCAGCGAAGAGCTGGCAGAGATTAGTGCTGAACTTCGCGACAGAGCCGAAAACCACATAGAATCAATCAGCAATGGCGAGCCTGTAGATGTAAACTCAAGTGCACTTGAATCAATCAATACTGCTTGCCAAAACATGGTGAATTTCGTTGAAATCGAAGCCACCAAATGGCTTAATAAAGGCAAATTGGTTGGACTGCTCGGTGGAGACCACAGTACACCTCTTGGATTTATTCGTGCACTTGCACAAAAGCACAACGACTTTGGAATCCTTCAAATTGATGCGCATTGCGACCTTAGAATCGCTTACGAAGATTTTGAGTATTCACATGCATCCATCATGTACAATGCGCTTAAAACGCCTCAAGTAAGCAAGCTCGTTCAAGTTGGCATTCGAGATTACTGCGAACAAGAAGCAAATATGATTCGCCATTCAAACGGCCGCATCGTAACATATTTTGATGAAGCGTTGAAAATTGCTTCCTATGAAGGGAAAACCTGGAAACAGCAGGTAGAAGACATCATATCGAACCTTCCACAAAAAGTGTATATCAGCTTCGATATCGATGGTTTACAACCTGGATTGTGCCCGAATACCGGAACACCTGTTGCCGGCGGATTGGAATTCGCAGAAGCGGTTTACCTCCTTCGAAAATTGAAAGATTCGGGCCGAATGATTATTGGTTTCGACTTAAATGAAGTTGCTCCAGGTGAGGACGAATGGGATGCAAATGTTGGTGCACGATTGCTCTACAAACTTTGCGTTTTTACAGGCCAATCGAATAACATCTTATAGTTTAAGGCGCCAATCGACTACGCACCCAACTGCCGTCGCTATGCTGAAAATAACAAATGCGATCATGTAAACGGCTTTCGCGGCCTTGCCAAAACTCGATGTAATCTGGGATTAAGCAATAGCCGCCCCAATGTTGTGGCCTATCTACATCCTTGCCTTCGAACTGATGAATATAATTCTCTACAGCATCTTCCAGCACCTTTCTCGAATCAATAATCTCACTTTGTGGAGACGACCATGCTCCAATTTGGCTTCCACGAGGCCGAGAAGCAAAATAAGCATCAGAAATACCCGCTTCTAAAGGAACAATTTTACCTTCAATGCGCACTTGTCGCTCTAAATCTGGCCAGAAAAAATTCACTGCTGCAAAAGGATTCACGGCAAGGTCTTGACCTTTTCTGCTCAAATAATTTGTATAAAACGAGAAGCCCTCTTCGCTTACATCCCTCAACAAAACAACCCTCGAAGAAGGTCGATGCGCACTGTTCACTGTTGAAATTGTCATTGCATATGGCTCAATAATCTGAGCATCCATTGCTTCTTGAAACCACTTCTTAAACTGTAAAATCGGATCAGCATTGGTGTGCAACTCATCGAGCATGGCCATGCTATATTCCTTCCTCAATTCCTTTAAATTGTGCTGCATGATTCTATTTGTATGGTGCAAATTTGAACATTCATTCTTTTAAATAAACTGATGAAGATCACAAATGGTTGGAAAAATCTTTATTTCAGTAACATTTTGAGTTCTTTGGGCGTTAATTCAAAAAAGGATGAGCGATGAAACAACTGCAACTCCCACCTGGTAAAGGAAGACTATTGATTTCAGAGCCTTTCTTGAACGACGATTATTTTCATCGTTCTGTCGTATTGCTTGCCGATAACTCCGAAAGCGGAACGATGGGTTTTATCTTGAATAAACCCGTTGGCCATAATGTTCATGAGCTCATCAACGATTTTCCTGAATTTGAAAGTGAGGTTTATTTCGGCGGCCCGGTCGATAATCACACCCTCTTCTTTATACATACAGTTCCAAAATTGATTGGAAGTGCTTTTGAAATCGGCGGTGGACTTCACTATGGTGGCGACTTTGAAAAATTAAGAGAGATTGTTTCAATCGGGATGGTTCAGCCTGAGCAGATCCGCTTTTTTGCAGGATATTCTGGCTGGGATGCTGGTCAGCTTGATTTCGAAATGAAAGAAGATGCATGGCTGGTGTTTGAGCGCCCACCGCAATTACTTCAAATGAAACCTGAGAATTTGTGGGGAGAATTGCTTCGGAAAACACATTCTGAAAAGGCCATTTGGTCGAACTTCCCAGAAGATCCAAATCTCAATTAACTCGCTTGAATCAATTCCTGCTGCATCAATTCAGCTAGTCTTCTGCTAAAAGTACTGAAATACCTACGCTCTCGGAATGAAATCACCCATTGAATGCCTTGAATAGCGTTGGAAAGGAAGATTTCATCTGCTTTAAAAAGATCATCTGTCATCACCATTCTTTCCTCGACCACCATTTCGTTTTCACGCATAAAACGGATCAAATTCTTCCGCATCACACCTGGTAAAATTCCTTCTGAAAGCGCCGGAGTAACGATTGTTTTATCTGGCATCAATAGAAAAATATTCGCGGCGCTGCACTCGCAAATCCGACCATATTCGTTCAGGATCAAAGCGTCGTCCCAGCCCGATTCTCTGGCCTGACGAGCAGCCATCACATAAAGTAATGCAGAAGCTGATTTGATCCCGGAAAGTGCATTGAGTGGTTTCCGAATCTCACTGTACAAGCCTAATCGGAGACCTTTTTCGTTGATGGAAAGTGCTACTTCAGGCACCGTTTGAATTGTCATCAGGTAACTGCATTGGTCAGTTAGAGGCTTGTAAAAACCACCTGAATTACGAAATACATTTAAACGCAAACGTCCTTCCTTGCATTGGTTTCTGCGGATGAGTTCTTCCATTTCTCCAAAAACCTTCAATGGATCGAAAAAGGTATTGTCGAAACCCATCACATACATTGAAGCAATTAAGCGTTCGAAATGATCGTCGAAAAACAAAAGATTACCATCGCTAATTCGAATGCTTTCAAACAATCCGTCTCCATACAAAAACGCACGGTTATCAGGAGAAAGACTTTGTTCCTTTATAGATTGGAATCGACCGTTCAAACAGATTAGATCAAGCATGGTGATTGAGGCAATTCAAAAGTGATTCAACATTAGGATTTGGAGGCAGTAGATAACCGGAAATTCCGGCAGCATGGGCAGCATCAACATCGCGCTGTTTGTCGCCTATCATTAAGCATTGCGACTTATCGAGTTGAAACCTAGCAATTGCTTTTTCAATGAGCAAACCGGCAGGTTTCCGGCAAAGGCAAGCTCCACTTTGAGGATGATGTGGGCAGTAGTAAATTGCGTCGAAGGCTAGATCATCGGCAGATAAAACTTGCTGAAGATATTGGTGACATTGTTCAACCAAATCATGGCCATATAGTTTCTTCGCGATTCCTCCTTGATTGGTGATCACGATGGTTAAATATCCTCGTTTCTTTACTTCCTTGAGAAAAGGAATCAAGGGTGGATGGATTTCAAATTCACCAAAATTCATGATGTAATCGCCCAATTCCGTGTTGATGATCCCGTCGCGATCTAAAAATACGGCCTTTCTCATCGGATGTTAGTGATTTGGTAAATGAAACCTTGGGCAGCACTTGGACAAACAATTAACGTGTAAATCATCCCAAAAGCCCCACCCCATAAATGCGCATCATGGTTGATATTGTCGTTGCTGTTTCTGCTGCTGTAAACGCTGTATGCAACATACAAGGCGGCCCAAACCAATGCAGGAAGGGGCAAAACGCCATAAAGTAAGATCTTACTGAAAGGAGCGAAAACTACACTTGAAAACAACACCGCTGAAACTGCTCCTGAAGCACCTACCGCATTATACCAATGGTCGTTTTTGTGCTTTCGGTAAGTGCTAATGGAGGATGCGAAAATGGATCCGAAGTATAAGCCGAAATAAGCGAGCGGTCCGAATTTTCCGAGCCCGAGTTCGAAATAGAATTCTGTTGCTTCACCAAACGACCACAACACGAGCATATTCACAATCAAGTGCATCCAATCGGCATGCAGAAAAGCACCGGTAAGGAAACGATACCATTGATTGCGGTGGCTGATCATGTAGGCATTGAACTGATACCTAGCCATGAGTTCAGATTTATTGAACGCTAGAACTGAGAAGACTACCGTAACGAGGATGATCGGCAGGGTGATGTTTTGCATGCTTCAAAGATAGCGCCTCGAAAATGCCTTCAAAAGGAAAATCACTGATTCTCGCCTAATCTTTTCAGCCCTGAAATAGCCAATTCAAATTGCGGATTTCTTTGAAGCGCTTCGCGGTAGTCTTTGATCGCAAGCTCCTTGTTTCCAGTTCTTTCATTGCAAAGGCCCGACATGTAAATAGCCTCTACGTAATTCTGGTTGATGGAAATGGCTTGTAAAAAATATGGGAGCGCTTCTGCTGGCTTGTTTTGGTATTCAAAAAGAATGAAACCAATATTGTAAGGTGCATTAGCGAACTTGGGATCCTTCGCTGAAATCTCGTTGTACACTTCTACTGCTTTCTCAAGTTCTCCATGCGATTGATAGAAATAGCCAATATTGTATCTCGCTTGTGTGTTGGAAGGATTGATTTTCAGCACATTTTTATAAAAATCAACGCAGCGAGGATCGTGTTTGGCAGCATACAATAAACCAAGTTGTTCGAAAGCCAATGCATAATTGGGGTCTTGCTCGGTTGTAGTAAGAAAACTAGACATTGCTAAGGCTGTATCACCACCCTCTTTGTAAATGATGCCTTTCAGATAATAGGCTTTCGGGTTGTTTTTGTTGATTCGTAGCACTTCGTTGAGTTCGTTAAGTGCATCTTGGCGCATTTCAACATAGAGGAACAATTCGGCAAGCTTCATGTGTGCTTCCTGGTTTGTTTTATCGAGCGCGATGGCTTTTTCTAAGGCTTGTTTGGTGTATCTGGTTCGATTGGTAACTAAGTAAATATCTCCTAGAGTGAGGAAGTAATTAGATCGAGTTGAGTCGATTTTGATCAATTCCTGCATATCGGCCATTGCAGAATCTGCTTTTCCATTTTGCAAATAGTAACGGGCTCTAGCATACCGTGCGGCAGTATCGGCAGGATTTTGCTCGAGGGCTTGGCTCATCCCAGCAATTGAAGTGAGATCGACAGGCGCATCACCGCAAGATGCGAGAACAAGTAGAAAAAGAAAGATAGAGATCGTACGCAATGTGGACATGATAAAATTTCAGACCTCAAATTAAAGAAAGATGCCCGACCTAAGCGATAACAGATTTATGTTATTCTCGGGTCGGGCACCAGAAAAATGTAAGTTATTAAGCTACCACCATGCCAGTGATTGCTTCACGGAGTCTGGTTTCAATTTGATCTGCCAATTCAGGATTGTCGCCAAGTAGGGTTTTAACCGCATCGCGGCCTTGACCTAACTTGGTATCTTCGAAGCTGAACCAAGAGCCACTTTTTTTCACGACGTTGTGTTCAACTCCTAGATCGATGATTTCCCCGATGCGGGAAATCCCTTCTCCATAGATGATATCGAATTCAGCAGTTCTGAATGGCGGAGCCACTTTGTTCTTTACCACCTTCACGCGGGTACGATTCCCAACGACAGCTTCTCCGTCTTTGATTTGACCAATTCGACGGATATCTAGTCGGATCGATGCGTAAAACTTCAAGGCATTACCGCCAGTTGTTGTTTCAGGATTTCCGAACATCACACCAATTTTTTCACGCAACTGATTGATAAATATACAAGTACAACCAGTTCTACTGATTGTTCCAGTAAGTTTACGCAAAGCTTGCGACATCAAACGGGCTTGTAGACCCACCTTAGATTCGCCCATTTCACCTTCAATTTCGCTCTTTGGAGTTAGTGCAGCAACAGAGTCAATAACAATGATATCAATAGCTCCAGAGCGGATGAGGTTGTCGGCAATTTCAAGTGCCTGTTCTCCATTGTCGGGTTGTGAGATCAAAAGATTTTCAACGTCAACGCCAAGTTTTTCAGCGTAATAACGATCGAAGGCGTGCTCAGCATCGATAATTGCGGCGATTCCACCTTGGCGCTGTGATTGTGCGATTGCATGAATAGCCAACGTGGTTTTACCTGAAGATTCAGGGCCATAAATTTCGATAATCCTACCTTTTGGAAAACCTTGAACACCTAGAGCGATGTCGAGTGTAACGGAACCTGTAGGAATTACTTCCATAGCTTCCACTGCTTGATCACCCATTTTCATGATGGTCCCTTTTCCATAGGTTTTATCAATCTTATCGATAATCACCTGAAGTGCTTTCAGTTTGTCTGTATTCATGTCCTTGCTCATGATCGGAAATTTCTTTTTGTGAGTTGTTGCCACAAAATACGTCAAAAACTCAATTCAAATTCCCAATGTTAAAAAATATTTATCACCAACACAGTAAATATCTAAAATTATCCATGTGGTAGAATACGTGAAAAGCCTTATAGAATCTGCTCTGCGTGCTTTTTCGTATCCACTTTAGAAATTACATCTGAGATGATGCCTTTCTCGTCGATCAAAAAAGTAGTGCGGTTGATTCCCATGTATTCTTTGCCCATGAATTTCTTCAATCCATAAACACCAAAGGCTTCAGAAACAGTTTTCTCGGTGTCGGAAAGTAATCTAAATGGCAGAGTGAATTTATCTACAAACTTTTTGTGCGACTTAACTGGATCGGTACTCACGCCCAAAACATCGTAACCTGCACTCAATAATTTATCGTAGTTGTCTCTCAAACTGCAAGCTTCGGCTGTGCAACCTGGCGTATCATCTTTGGGATAAAAATAGAGTACTAGCTTTTTGCCAGCATAATCGCTTGATGAAACTGGTTGACCATCTTGATCAACACCTGTAAATATGGGAGCTTTATCCCCTTTCGTTAATGTGCTCATTTTATTTAGTTTTTGAAACTACCTTCTTTTTAACAGCGGTTTTGGTGGTTTGTTTTGGTTTCGTAGGTTTCGTTGCAACCGCTTTCTTTTTACCACTTAAACTCGTCTTCATGGATCGTTTCCCGCTGAAATACGAACAGATTGATTGCAATTCGCAGATTTCGCACTTAGGCGTTCTAGCCAAACAAGTATAACGCCCGTGGAGTATCAACCAATGGTGGGCCAATGGAATGATTTCAGGATTTAGATGTGCTACCAATTGTTGTTCGGCCTGCAAAGGTGTTTTAGCATTTTTCGTTAATCCTAATCGAGCCGAAACGCGAAAAACGTGTGTATCCACAGCCATCGCGGGTTGGTTAAAAATTACAGAAGCAATCACATTGGCAGTTTTTCGACCAACACCGGGCAATTTCACCAATTGCTCAATATCGGCGGGAACCTCGTTGTGAAATTCATTCAACAACATATTGGCCATACCCTTCAAGTGCTTCGCTTTGTTATTTGGGTATGAAATGGATCTAATTGTTGCGAAAATTTCTTCAACAGATGCGGCAGCTAGTGTTTCTGCATTTGGGAATTGACGAAAAAGTTGTGGAGTAACCATGTTCACCCGTTTATCGGTACACTGAGCAGAAAGCAGCACAGCACATAGCAATTCGTAAGGATTACTATAAACCAATTCAGTTTCCGCTTGCGGGCTATGGGTGGAAAAATAATCAACCACATACCGGTACTTTTCCTTGATATTCATGGGATCAAAAAAACGAAAATTCCTGATGAAGTTGGGCGTCCTCGATTTGATCAACGAAGTATTGCAGAATAATCTTGGTGGGTATAAACAAAAAAGTCTCGATCGGATCAATCCAATCGAGACTTAGGAGAAATATAAAAACTAATTCAGCACAACCTCGACAGCTAAGCCATCGATGGAAGTTTTTTTAATCCGGAGCGACTTCGAATAATTCAGCAAGGTTTGAATTGTTGAATGCTTTGGTTGACCAGCTGATTCATCTAACCATTCGACAGTGTTTCTAATGGACGATAATTCGGCAACTGTTTCATCACACTCGGCTAATTCTGCTGTAAATGCAGCTTCTTCGGCGGCATTCATTTCTTGGTAAGCGAACCGGATAACATCTTCATGTGTAAAGGTTTTGTGCATAGGCCATTTTAAAATTACAGGTTTATAACGGGCTTGGTTTTCGAATATTGTCATCATGTAAAAAAATCCAAGGATCAATTAAATGCCCTGTAAAACTCTCTTTAACAATGTAAGTTGGAAACCGAGAATGTTAATCAAGCTTTCGACTTTCTTTCTAAATTGCCAAACCACACAATGAAGAAGCTACACAATTTGGTCATCCTCATCCTGCTTTGTTTTTTAGCAGAATCAGGAGTTAAAGCACAAAATCAGCAACTCGTTTTCGAACGCCTTTCCACACAAAAGTGGATGTACCAAAGCAATATTACCTGCCATGCTCAAGATGCTGAAGGGTACATTTGGTTTGGAACATCGAATGGATTGTTTCGGTTTGATGGCTATAGTGTGAAGGTATTTAATCATGAGCCACGTGATGCAAATTCGATCGCTCACAATAACGTAAATACAATACATGCAGGAAGAGATGGAAAACTTTGGATTGGAACCTGGGGTGGCTTAAACAAACTTGATACTCGAACCAATACGTTCACTCGCTACAAACATGACCCTAAGAATCTTTCTAGTTTATCGAACAATGACGTAAGGTCTATTGCAGAAGATTCTGATGGCAATTTATGGCTAGGGACTTTCGGTGGAGGAATTGTTAGATTAAATACAACTACTGAAGTTTTCAAAGCATTCCAATATTCGACGAACAACGCAAGCACCATTTCGAGCAATTTCGTAAATGTTATTGTTCGCGATAGGAGCGGTGATTTATGGGTTGGTACCCGAAAAGGGATAAACAAACTGGAAACAGACAATTCGCGTTTTACCAGTTTTCAAAACTTAAATGAGGACGAACAAGAACAACCTTTAACTAATATTTCGTGCATACTTGAAGATTCAAAAGGCAGGATTTGGTTTGGCACTTTTGGTGGAGGATTGATGTGTTTAGATCGCCAAACAGGGAAGCTTCAAAGCTTTTTAGATGATGGGAAAGATCGTCAAACAATTTCGAGCAATTACATTAATGACTTATCGGAAGAAGAAAACGGGATTATTTGGGTTGCTACAGCTGATGGTTTGAATTTATTAAATTCAGAAACCAAGGAAATTCAACATATCTATAACAACCCCGCCAATCCTAATTCATTGCTTAACAATGATGTTCGGCATCTGTTTCGCGACAAAAGTGGTGTAATGTGGATTGTAACTGCCGAAGGAATTAACATTTACAGCAGTTTGAGCGGGCGTTTCAAAAAAATCCAAAGAAATCCTGAAGAATTTACCAGTCTCTCGAGCAATATTGTGAATTGCTTTGTACAAGATGGCAATCAAGACACTTGGATAGGTACTCGAGAAGGTTTAAATAAATATGATAAAAGCACAAAAGCTTTTGTTCGTTACAGCCTTGGAGCGGGAAATACAAAAGACAATTTCAGCAATGAAATAAAATCGTTGATGGTTGATAAAGATGGGAAATTCTGGGTAGGAACCTCAAATGCGCTGCATCTTTTCGATGTGAAAACTGGAAAAATTGCATCAACTCATCGCTTCGATCCTTTTAACCCAAATTCGTTGAATAATGAGATTCACGTTCTTTATCAGACCCGAAACGGGCAAATTTGGGCAGGTAATCGCAAAGGGCTGTTAGAATTCAACTCTTATGAAGGAAAATTCACCCTTTACAGGCCAGATAAAACTGTTACAGAAAATCAGATCAGCAACAGTGTTTACACGATTTTAGAAGATCGATTTGGCAGACTTTGGGCAGGGACATTGGGCGGTGGACTAACTGAATTCGACAGAAAATCTAAGAAATTCAATACTTATAGAAAAATCAATGACGATTCTTCGAGCATTTCACACAACAGTGTAATCTCACTTTGTGAGGATCCTTTTGGATTTTTTTGGATAGGAACTTACGGTGGCGGACTGAATCGAATGGACCGGAAAACGGGGAAGTTTGTTAATTATACAACAGACAACGGTTTACCCGACAATATGATTTACTCCATATTGGACGATAGCAAAGGAAACCTTTGGATTGCAACAAATAGTGGTATCGCACGATTCGATACGAAAACAAGGAAATTTAGAAACTACGATGTTTTAGATGGACTTCAGAGCAACGAATTCAACATTGGAGCAGCCATTCGATTAAAAAATGGAGAAATGCTTTTTGGTGGAATTGCAGGAATGAATTGGTTTTATCCAGACAGTATTCCAGGCAACAACTTCGTTCCACCTATCGTGATAACAAGCTTTAAGGTGATGGACAAAGAAGTGGTTGCGTCTCCTGAAGTAACATTGAATTACAACCAAAATTACGTCACATTCGAATTTTCATCGCTTAGCTATGCATTGGCAGATAAAAATCGATTTGCCTACAAATTAGAAGGTTTCGACGACGAATGGATTTTTGCAGGAAATCGAAGATTTGCGACATATTCAAATTTAGATCCAGGTGAATATACTTTCATGGTGAAAGGTTCAAATAGTGATGGTTTGTGGAATGAAGAGGGTATTTCGATGAAGCTCATTGTGAAAAGGCCATACTGGAAAACATGGTGGTTTATTATGTTGACTGCATTGGTTATTACTTCGATTTTGTATTTAGGCTATAAATACAGGCTTAGATCTATCAATCAGCAAAATCAATTACTAGAAGATAAAGTAAAGCGTAGAACTACTGAACTCTTGAAAGCCAGTGAGGAAGCTCAAATTGCCAAAGAAAATGCTGAAAAAGCGAGTCGTTCTAAATCTGGATTCTTAGCAAATATGAGCCATGAAATTAGAACGCCATTAAATGGAATTTTGGGATTTACGGATCTTTTGATTAGGAATAACCCAGGGGCTGAAGACAAAAAATATCTTGAACTGATTCGCTCATCTGGCGACACATTGCTGAGGTTGTTGAGTGATATCCTTGATTTAAATAAAATTGAACAAGGGAAATTAAATATTGAAAATATTAAATTCAATTTTATTGAAACAGTACAACAAACCTTAACTCCCTATCAGTATCGCAGCAATGAGAAAGGTTTGCAATTCATGCTCAATTTTGATTCCCGAATTCCGGAAGCAGTAATTGGCGATCCAACACGGATAAAGCAATTGGTGATCAATTTGGTTTCGAATTCGATCAAATTCACTGAAAATGGAGGCATTTCAATCAGTTTCGAAGCAGAAACAGATCCAAGTGGAACAGAAGATAATTTCTTCATTAGGGGAATTGTAACCGACACAGGAATTGGAGTGCCTGAAGATAAACAGCAATTAATTTTTGATAGTTTCACCCAAGCCGACGGGTCATTCACGAGAAAATATGGAGGAAGTGGCTTGGGACTCTCTATTGTTAAGCAACTTCTTAGGTTGATGAGTGGAGATATTCGACTGATCAGTCCTGCAATCGATAAGCCATTTAAATCTGATACTTCTGGAGCTTCCTTTGTTTTCCGCTTTAAAGTAAAAGCCACAACAAACAACGAAAAATCTGCATCATCAGCGAATTCGAATGAAGGGAATGTACTCAAATTCAAGGAGGAATTTAAGATCTTATTGGTTGAAGATAATTTAATCAATCAGCTTCTCGCAGTAACCGTATTGGAAAATTTCGGCCTGAAAGTTACTACAGCCAATGATGGACTTCAAGGTGTTGAAAAATTTAAAGCTGAAGATTTTGACCTTATCTTGATGGATGTTCAGATGCCAATAATGAACGGCTATGAAAGCACCGCAGCTATTCGTGCGATGGGCATAAACATTCCAATTATTGGCTTAACTGCCAATGTTTATAAGGAAGACATTGAGAAATGTATAGAGTCGGGTATGAATGCTCACTTAGGGAAACCGTTTAATGAAGCCGACTTGTTTAACGAACTTAAAAAATGGCTGGTATAAAAAGCAACGTTTGAATTTATTTCAACCACACAGAATTCGAATTAGAATTTGTGCATCAGATTAATATTTGAAAAGCCACTCAGCCATTCAAATTTCTGTTAGCCGAAAGAATTGCTTTTGATTAAACATCCGCTATGGTCATATTCAAGAAATCAAAAATCTATTTGAAATTATTCTAAAGAAAGTTTATAGAGACAAATGTTCATTGCTGAATGGGCGCTTTATAATTCAGCTTCCTTCAAAACCAAAAGATAGAATCTTTTGTAAAATTATTTAAGCATTAAGTTAACCGAATCAATCCATTGGGCATTTCTAATCTAAAGGGATTGTAAGAGGACAATCTGCCTAGGCCTAATAATTCGTCATAAAAAGGTTCGTCAGATTAAAAATGCTCTGTATATTTGCCTCCTCAAATTGGCACCGTAGTTCAATGGATAGAATAGGAGTTTCCTAAACTCTAGATGTAGGTTCGATTCCTACCGGAGCCACATATTATGATTATATTTATTAGTTTAATTTAGTAGATTTTATTGTTTATTTTGCTTGATAATATTTAGAATAAATATTACTTAGGATATTTTTCGATTTAGATTTTCAAAATATACAATCCAATTCCTTTCACTTGTAAAAAGAGCAAATTAAAGTTTCAGAATGCTCAATCGAAGCAATCAAATGCTAACTTACTTTTCATCAATTAAGGTTTTTACAATAAAACAGGTTGAATTTAAATGGCATAATTAATACGTTATGCAATTGAGCAATCTTACCTGTCTAAAAGTTGATGTGCTTTTCCTACATTTGTTTATCCAACATCGAAATCCCATGAAAACATTTTCCATCTTATTTGCCTCTGTTTTATCTTTCAATGCTGCACAAGCCCAAAACAATACCGTTTCGGCAGGTGGCGATGCTTCAGGTTCGAATGGAAGTGTATCGTATTCTGTTGGTCAGGTTTTCTACACTTCAGCCGAAGGCGAAAATGGAAGTATTAGCCAAGGTGTTCAACAAGCCTATGATATTGGAGTAATTACTGGCGTTGAAAACCGTTCAATTGAAGCTACACTTTTCCCAAATCCTACAGTTGGGAATGTGCAATTAGACATAATTGATTTTACGCAAAACACTTTTGAAATGAACCTTTTTGATGCAGCTGGGAAGTTGATTCTTTCTCAAAAAATTGCAGCATCAACCTCATTGTTTTCCCTAAATGAATACGCTTCGGGTGTTTACACATTGTCAATTATGAAAGACAAAGAGCAAGTAAAATCCTTTCGTATCGTTCGTAATTACTAAGAGACCAACGTATCACTCTTCTTTTTTCTGATGAAAAAATTTTCACTAAACCTTCTGTTGTTAGTCGTTTGTTTTATTCTCCAAACTAGCATCTTTGCTCAAGCGCCCAATTTGTTTTCTTATCAAGCTGTTGTGCGTAATTCTAGCAATCAGTTGCTATCGAATCAGGCGATTGGTATGAAAATTTCAATTCTGCAAAATGCAGCAAACGGAATTATCGTTTATTCTGAAACGCATGTACCGACAACTGATGCCAATGGATTGGTTTCCATTCCTATTGGAGGCGGTACCTTGTTAAATGGCAATTTCGGTTCGATTAACTGGGGGAATGGACCATACTTCGTTCAATCTGATATTGACATTGATGGTGGTACTAACTACACGATCACTTCAACTTCACAACTACTGAGCGTACCTTATGCTTTGTATGCACAATCATCAGGTACTTCAACCCCAGGGCCACAAGGTCCGGCAGGCCCTGCTGGTCCTCAAGGTCCACAAGGTCCGCAAGGCGCTCCATCTAGCGATAATCAAAACCTATCTGTTTCAGAAACTGGAGACACCCTTTTTCTTCTCAATGGAGGATTTGTAATTATTCCTGGAATTAGTGCCGCAAATAATGGTGGCGGTGGAAGTTCGAACACTGTTACTGATGTGCAAGGCAATGTTTATGCAACAGTGCAAATTGGAACGCAACGCTGGATGGCAGAAAATCTTCGCACAACGAAATTCTGCAATGGAGAAGATATCCCACAGATTTCAAACGACAACAATTGGAATACAGCATCAACTCCTGGTTGGTGCGTTTACAATGCTGATCCAACCAACGACACCTTGTTTGGTAAACTTTACAATTGGTACACAGTTTCAGATCCTCGCAATGCTTGCCCATGCGGCTGGCACGTGCCCACTGATGTAGAGTTCACGACACTCACCGATTTCCTTGGTACAGAAAGCGCTGCTGGTGGAAAAATGAAAACCACAGGAACACTTTCAGGAGGTGATGGATTGTGGTCGATTGCAAATTTTGGAGCTACCAACGAAAGTGGTTTCACCGGTTTACCTGGGGGAGGACGCGCTTCTGGAGCGCAATTTTAGGGAGTTTATGTGAATGCTTGGTTTTGGAATAGTAGTTCCTTCACCACAACCACAGCTTGGAGACGTATTATCGAAAACTTATCTTCGGGAGTTACTCGAAGTGAAGTCAACAAGAAAACTGGTTGCTCCGTTCGTTGCATTCAAGATTAATTTTTCAGTAAAACAAGCGCTGCATTTAGCTATTCATGCTTTTTGCTAGAATCTATTGTTTGCGGAATTCTTGTTTTTGATAAATACCACAAAAGGTTTCTTAAAAACTTGATTGGCAATTAGTCAAGTTTAGTTATTTTCGAAACTTATCATTAAACCATCACCGTATGATCAGAAAATCTACCCTCGCCTTGGGCTTTAGGGCTTTGCTTATTTTGGCCAGTTTGCAGGCTCCTGCACAAAATCAACGCATTGCTCAACAGGTTGCATCACCAAGTTCAGTGATCCCTGCCTACCTTAAATTTGAAGATGGAAGCGGACCTTCACAGGTTGAATTTCCCCGCTATCTTGAATCGAACTATAAACTTCCAGCTGGGTTTTCTTGGAAACTGATCAAAGAAGAAAAAGACAATGCTGGATTTTCTCATCAAAGATTTATTCAGACTTATCAAGGCAAAGAGCTTAAAGGTACGATGCTGATTTCACATTCAAAGAATGGCATCGTTTCAAGCTTCAATGGAGAAAGCACTTCAGAAATTCCAGCTACCAGTTCAGCATCTTTGGTGGCCGCTGATGCACGTGTTTCAGCCGTTAAGTATATCAATGCCCAAACCTACAAATGGCAAATGCCAGAGGAAGAAGCTCACTTGAAAAAGGAGCAAAACGATCCTAAGGCAACTTTCTTCCCGCAAGGAGAATTGGTGTTTTACAAACCTTCTAAAGGTAGTTTCCAACTTGCCTACAGATTCGACATTTACGCCCATGAGCCAGTATCTCGCCAATATGTTTACGTGGATGCAAACAGTGGGAAAGTATTGGGTGAAGAGGAACTTATCCTGCACACAGATGAAATCGGTTCGGCTGTTACTGGCTATTCTGGAACTCAACAGATTACCGCCGATAACACTGGCGCTGGTTTTCGTTTACGTGAATCAGGGCGCGGACTTGGGATTGAAACCTATAACCTTCAGAAAGGGACTTCTTATGCTGCAGCTGTAGATTTTACAGACACAGATAACGTATGGAACAATGTGAATGCGAATGAGGATCAGTATGCTACCGATGCGCATTTCGGAGCTGAAAAAACTTATGATTATTTCATGAGTCGTTACAATAGAAATTCGATCGATGGCAATGGTTTCAAGTTAATTAGCTATGTGCATTACAGCACTAATTATGTGAATGCTTATTGGGATGGATCTCGTATGACCTATGGTGATGGTGATGCTACATACAATCCACTCACTTCGATGGATATTGCCGGACACGAAATCACACATGGACTTACAAACTTCAGTGCGAACCTTGTTTACTCATATGAAAGCGGTGCCTTGAACGAAAGTTTCAGTGATATTTTCGGAACTGCGATCGAATTTTATTCAACTCCTGGAATTGCCGATTGGCTTATTGGTGAAGACATTGGCGGTGCATTCCGTTCGATGAGCAACCCAAATGTTTACGGCCAGCCAGATACTTATCTTGGAACTAGTTGGTATGCAGGTGCCGGCGACAATGGAGGAGTGCATTACAATAGTGGTGTACAAAACTTCTGGTTTTATTTGCTTTCAGTTGGAGGATCAGGAACAAACGATATCGGAAATGCATACAATGTAAGCGCAATCGGCATCGACAAAGCTGCTGCTATCGCGTTCCGTACGCTCACCACTTATTTAACGCCAAATTCGCAATATGCGGATGCACGTTTTTATTCGATTCAAGCGGCTACCGATCTTTACGGAGCTTGTTCTCCTGAGGTAATTGCTACAACTGCTGCATGGTATGCTGTAGGTGTTGGAAGCAATACTGTTTCAGCAAATCCAATCATTACATACGCAGGATCAACCACATTGTGCTCTGGAAACACCATTACACTGAACGCGAGCAATCTGCCTAATTATCAGTGGAATCTTAACGGTCAGCCTATTTCTGGTGCAACCGCACAAAGCTACACTACTGGAGCATCTGGTTCTTATACCGTTAGCACTCTGGCTTGCAACAATACATATACATCAGCTCCTGTTTCAGTAAATGTTACCACAGCTGAAGTTTCTGTTCAAGCTGCATCAACGAATTCTTGCGAACCAATAAACATCACCGCAACTGCTACTCCGGGATATGTTCTACAGTGGATGAAAAACGGAATCGACATCAGCGGAGCGAACCAATCTACTTATGAGGCTTCAACTTCAGGAAGTTATGCGGCACGAATCAACAGCACAATTGGTCCAGCCGTTACTTTAAACAGCACAGGAACATCTAGCATTCCAGACAATTCTTGTCCTGGCGCTACCAATATTATCGTAGCATCTGGGCTTCCAACAGCGATGAATCCTGCAGGTTTATCCGTTAGTATTAACATTACACACACTTGGAACGCCGATCTTAAAATTTGGCTCGAAGCTCCAAATGGTGATCTTCTTGGGTTGGCAAATGCAGTTGGTGGAAGTGCCGACAACTTTACCAATACTGTATTTAGCGATGCTGGAACTGCTCAAATCCCTGCTTCAGGTGCTCCATATACAGGAACCTATAAGCCTTGGCAATCTGCTTTCACAATTTGTTCGGCAACAATGAACCGCACTAGTTTTGCTGCGTTCGGAAATGGTACAATCAATCCAAATGGAAGTTGGAAACTGCGCGTTGCGGATGCTGCTGGCGCGGATGTGGGCACCATTAACAATTGGTCTATTTCGTTCCCTCAAACCATCACACCAAGCCCAGACTGTGGCCCAGTAACCTCCACTCCTATCAACATTGAAATCTCTACTCCAACCAGTTACTATGTAGATGCTGATTTGGATGGCTTTGGATCTGAATCGACTCAACTCATCTGTTCGAGCAATGCACCTGCTGGTTTCTCAACTACATCAGGCGATTGCAACGACAACAACAGCTTAATTAATCCAAATGTCACAGATATCTGTGGAAACGGCATTGATGACAATTGCAATGGACAAACCGATGAACTTTGTGTGAGCTATACATATTATGCCGACGTTGATGGCGATGGTTCAGGTAACTATTCAAGTTCAATTAGTACTTATTCGAATGTGGCTCCTTCAGGATATGTGACAGTTTTTGGTGATTGCAACGACAACGATTCAAGCGTTCAATCTCCTGTTACTTATTTTGTTGATTATGATAACGATGGAATTGGATCTTCATTCACTGCTTCTTTCTGCAGTTCAACTGCTCCAGCAGGTTTCTCTACAATCGCTGGCGACTGTGATGATGATGATGCTTCTATTCAATCATCAGTTACATATTATGTAGATGCAGATGGAGATGGATTTGGTTCATCAACTACTTCTATTTGGTGCAGTGCAGTTGCGCCATCAGGGTTTTCTAGTCAAAGCGGCGATTGCAACGACAACAGCAGCTTAATTAATCCAAATGCCACAGAAATCTGTGGAAATGGCATTGATGACAATTGCAATGGATTGGTAGATGAAAACACTGCTGCATTGGGCGTTGTTGCTGCGATTAACGGACCTAGTGGAGTTTGTAAAAACCAACAAGGCGTTACGTTTAGTGTGGATGCGGTTTCGAATGCGACCAATTACGCTTGGGCTGTTCCTGCTGGAGCAACAATCGCATCAGGTCAAGGAAGTGCTACTATCACAGTGAATTTCTCTTCTACACAAACAGCAGGAAACATTTGCGTAACTGCATCGAATGCCTGTTTGAGTAATGCAGCGGTTTGTAGAAGTTTAATAATCTACACGGCAAAACCAGCTACACCAGGTGTTATTTCAGGATCGAACATCGAAGCTTGTGCAAATACAACCCGCACATTCTCGATTTCACCAGTTACGAATGCAACTAGCTACACGTGGACGGCTCCAACCAATGCGACAGTAATTTCTGGACAAGGAACAACATCCGCTACCATCAGCTTTGGAGCTACGTTCACATCAGGAACATTGTCGGTGAAAGCTTCAAATTGTATTGGAGTTAGTTCAAACAAGAGCATGACCATTTACAGTAAACCAAGCACGCCATCATCAATTACAGGTACACTAAATGGCGTTTGTGGTGGCACATCGACAAATTATACTTGTCCTTTGGTAAATGGTGCAACCTCATACAATTGGACAGTTCCTGCTGGCTGGGTAATCAACAGCGGACAAGGCACGAATTCGATCAACTTAACAATGCCAGCAGTTTACACCAGTGGAAGTATATCGGTTGCTGCTGCTTCAGCATGTGGAACAAGTACTAACAGAACGGTTACCGTTCGTTCGGTTCCTGCAGTACCTGGAACTGTAACAGGAACAGCAAGCAACCTTTGTGGTGGAGGAACCTTTACATATTCGATTGCTTCTGTAACAGGCGCAACTGGATACGTATGGACAGCACCAGCAAATTGTACAATTACTTCGAATACTGGAACAAGTATTTCTTTGAGTGTTCCAGCAAATTTCACAACAGGAACACTAAGTGTTAGAGCAGAGAATGCTTGTGGACAAAGTGCACCTAAAAATGTATCACTTACAAGGCTTCCTTCAACACCAGTTTCTGTAACGGGAACAGCTACAGTTTGCAGTGGATCACAAGGAATTAGCTATAGCACTGCTGCAATTGCAGGATTAACTTATACATGGACTGTACCAGCAGGTGCAACCATTGCAAGTGGACAAGGAACCAATAGCATTACTGTGAACTGGGGAACTACACAAGGTAACGTAAGTGTTAAAGCGAATAATGCTTGTGGATCTTCTTCAACGCGCACATTTGCGGTAACCTTGACAGCATGCCGCGAAATGGCTGAAATGACTGAAGAAACAGCTGTTGCACCACTTTCGATTGAATTGTATCCAAATCCAGGTCAAGGAGAATTCAACTTGAAATTCAATGGATTGAACGAAACTGCAAATGTTCGAATTTACACAGTTACGGGTCAAATCGTTCAGCAGTTCCAAGTGGCAGCAAATAGTCAATTGGCGGCATTTTATCTTAATGATCAAGCCGATGGAATCTATTTTCTACGCATAGAAACAGCTACAGAAATTAAAGAAATCAAAGTGGTTAAGCACTAATTTCAATTAGGTTAAATGAAAATCCCGGGGCTTAAATGCTTCGGGATTTTTTTGCCATTTTGTTTGAAGGAAGCCTTTCATTTACCTAATGATATTATTGTAACACGAGTATTGTAAAAAAGAAACAATCTGAAATAGGTCCCAATAACTATTGAAAGAATAAGCGAAATTGACTATTCCCCGATTATAATAAGGCTTTTCACTCTGAAATAATTTGAATTAAAAGATTCAGGTATAATCGATATCTTGGCACAAAATTTTAATTCTTTATCATGAAATTAACTGCCACACTTCTAGTCGCTGTTGCACTTTTCGCTTCATCTTGTAAAAAAGAAGGTTGTTCTGACCTTGATGCGCTCAATTTTGACATTGAAGCCAATTCGGATGACGGTTCATGTACTTTTCAATCGCAGAGTTTTGTTGGCACTTACAATGTAACTGGATACGCTGTTGACCAAACATTTGGAGATACGACTATTCAGGCCTATCAGTTTATTATAACACACACTGGTGGTACAGGAATTTCAATTTCTAATTTGGGAAATACCTCTTTGAATTTTGATGCCACAATTAAAAACAGCCAATTGAATATTCCACTACAAATAAAGAATGTAGTAGAGAGTTTTTCTGGCAGCGGAGTGATTTCGGGTACAACGATTAACCTTCAGTACAACGAAGTATTCGATGATATTTTTTACAATGAGGTGGCTGTAAAGCAATAATTTTAAAAAAAGAAATGCTAATTAATTCAGTTTATAATCGAATTAATTAGCATTTCTTTTTTTCCTGTATCTAATTGTTGAACTCAGTTGTAAAACAAAGGTTCTTGGCGCTTCTGGCTTGGCTGGGCGAATAGTTACAAACGAGTTTGTGAAATTAAGAACGTGAAAACTAATCTTATGATCAGATTTAAATTGATATCCAACACGCAAATCTGCAATTACAGAAAAACCAGTATTCTCGGCGCGAAATTTTGCTAATCCAGGTACGATAAGGGCAAGAACAGTATCGATTTTTTCCATGAAACTGTAGCTTCTAAAACCTGCCCCAAAGGAAATTCCATTTTTCAAA
>CAMCXT010000004.1 GCA_945883545.1 Chitinophaga pinensis
TTGCTCACCTTATGTGATCCTCAAACGAGTGGTGGATTGCTCATTTCTGTTGCAGAATCGGGCAAGAATGCAGTGGAAGAAATTCTTCGTAATGAAGGAGAATATGATCAACCTATCGGGCGTTTGATTCCTATTGCAGATAAAGCTATTTTTGTAAGATGATGAATTCATTCTTTAGGTATTTATTCGGAACGCTGGTTATTGCACTTGCTTTTACAGGAAGCCTGAAAGCACAATTTACACAGCCATCTTGTATCGATTCGAATATGGTGTCGTTTAACCCATGTTTTGGAACAACCTACCAGCCAGTTTGTGGATGCGACAATGTAACTTACCGGAACGAATGTCTCGCAATTGCTGCAGGAATCGTGAACTTCGGTTATGTGGATGGGCCTTGTGAATTTATGGATTTCGATTTTAACCCAAATCCAGTGTATACTGCAGGTCAGCTCGACATTAGAGTAATCTGCAAAGAAATAACCGACATCAACGTGTGGATTTTCGATACTTTTTTTCGCCAGCGCTATTATCAGGTTTCACGTCAGTTTAAGGATGTGAATTTATTCCCTGATGTTCGAAATTTCGGAAATGGCTTGTATTTTATTGTAATTGAGGCTGAAGGAGTAGTAAAGGTGAAGCGTTTGTTGGTGAATCAAATTATTGATTGATGTTGCGAATATGGTCTATAAGGCCTGATTTAACTGCCCAATTCAATCCATACTTTGCCTAATTGATCGATCATATCTGAAGCAATTAATCCATTCATTCCGTGTTGTTCTGCGGCTAAGTCGCCTGCCTTTCCATGAACGAATACACCAATGATTGCAGCCTTTTCAGGCGGATATCCTTGTGCACAAAATGCTGCAATAATTCCCGATAAAACATCTCCACTTCCAGCAGTTGCCATTCCCGGATTTCCGGAAGCATTAAACCAGCAACTGCCATTGGGTAAACAAACTGCTGTGTGTGCACCTTTGAGCACCACAATCGCATTGGTTTTCATGCTGAGTTGCATGGCTTTGTTCCACCTTTCAAAGGTATTTTCCGATTTACCCACCATTCGATCCAATTCGCCGGGATGCGGTGTAAGTATCGTAAATGCTGGTAAAAACGCTAACCAAGTTGGATTTTCAGCAAGAATGTTCAAGCCATCGGCGTCGATCACCAATGGGCATTTTGCATTCTGAATTAATGATTTTAGCACTTTAGCGGTCTCATCGTTTTTTCCTGCTCCCATGCCAAACGCGATCGACTGAAATCCATCTGGATTGAACGAACCATCGAGGTAATTTTCGCCTGTTGAAGCGATACACATGGCTTCTGGAATCGTCGTTTGGATTGGATTCACACAAACTTTCGGGATGTATGCAGTTACCTTTCCAGTTCCGCTCCGGAGTGCAGCCTTGCTGGATAAGATCATTGATCCTGCCATGCCCATTGATCCTCCTGCAAGTAAAGTATGGCCATAAATACCTTTGTGCGAGAATTTAGGTCGCGGTTGGAGCATCGATTTCACATCATTGACAGTGATTAAAAAACGCTCAAATCCTGAAGAATTTTCTTCCTTTAAACCGATGTCGATGATTTCCCATTGTCCAACAAATTGCGCTGATTCAGGGAAAAAGAATGCCAATCTTGGTTTGTGAAAACACAAGGTAACAGAGGCTTTCAACACATGTTTACCCTGTTCAGGGATCGATTCTCCTTGCAGTCCGCTTGGAAGATCTATTGCAACTTTGAAATTGGTTTTTCGGTTGATGTGAAGAATGATTTCATCGATCGTTGTTGATGTTTTGTGTTGAAAACCTGTTCCAAACAAAGCATCAATGATCACAGCTTCTGGTTCAATTTTAGAAATTGATTCAGTGTTTAGAATGCCAATATTTACTGATGTTTTCGATAATCGTTCGGAATTTATTTGGTGGTCTTTGCTGTACTTTTCCGATTCCAATTGAAGCACAGTAACTGAGATTCCAGAAAATGACAACAACCTGGCAATTGCCAATCCGTCGCCACCGTTATTTCCAGGTCCGCAGAGCACTACAAATGGAAATTGGTAACCTAAATTGTTAATGATCCAATTATTACAGGCTTGTGCAGCACGTTCCATGAGATCGGCCGATTGTATGCCTTCTTGTTCAATGGTAAATTGATCGGCATTTCGGATTTGCTGGGTATCGAGCAATTTCATAGAATCTATTTTTCTGCCCTCAAGGTAAGCAGGATTTTGACTTATTGGATTAAATTCAAAATCTCCTCATGCACTTTCAAAACCTGAGGAATAACCAATACAGTTTCATCGTTGTTGATGAGCCAATTTGCTTTATCTAATAGGGTTTCGGTAGGTAATTGACGGCTCATTCTATCCTTGATCAATTCTTCGGTCATTCCCGGTCTTTTTAAAACACGTTTAATGCGAAGTTCATCTGGTGCAATTACAGCAATTACACCATCGAGCATTTTGTTGATTCCCGTTTCGTAAATTATTGCAGCTTCTTTAATTACATATTGCGTGTTTTGTGAAGCGCACCAAGAATTAAAATCCGCTCCAACAGCGGGATGTACAACTGTATTTAATTGTTGCAATAAATCTGGACTCTTAAAAACAATTGCACCCAATTCTGCTCTGTTGAGTTCACCGTTTTGATAAATATTTACTCCAAAAATCTTGCTGATTTTGTCGATCAATTCAGCATTTTCGTTCATCAATGCCTTTGCACGATCATCAGAATTATACACTGGAATATTCAAAATTTTGAATACTTCTGCGATGGTCGATTTACCTGATCCAATTCCGCCTGTTAATCCGATTTTTTTCATGCTGATGCCTTTTGAAGAACGAATCTAGCGTTTTCGAATAATCGTTTCTATGCTCTCGGGTTTTAAGCGAATTTGCTTAGCGTATGGTGGAGTTTTCTTGGCTTTTAAAACCAGCCTTCCACCTTTTTGCACTTTGAGGTCGTGCATGTCGGCTACAATTTGGAAATCGTCGGGTTTGATCTTTTTGTAGTTTCTCAAAGCCACCTGAAAAACCACTTTAACGGTTTGTGGTGTGATGCTCAAACTGTCGCGCTGAATGAGATGATCAAGAAAAATAGGCACTTCCAGAACAGCTTCGGTGAATTGATCAATTTCGAGATGAACCGCTACTTCGGCTGGCTGAAACGACAATTCAGGATGTGGCTGCTTCACCTTGAGGTTGTAAGATCCCGATTTGTTCAGATTGGTAAGAATCAACGGATCTGTTTCAACCTTGGTGATTGTATTGGCAAGTTCTGCAGGCCCAGTGAGGGTAATTGAGTCGGGTGTAACACGCATACTATCCACCAAACCATATTGATTCACAAATTCGAGATAGCTGCTCACTTGAACAGGTACTTTGTTGAATCCTCGGTTGAAGAAGGTGAAAAATATAGTGTCGGGAAAAATGTTGAGTGCCTTGATGTCGCCATGCAAACGGTTGAAGTAATCGATTGCATGGAGTGTGGTGAGAAAGGATCCATTTTTTTTTCCTGCAGGCAATGTACCCATGTTGCGCCCATCGATGATGACTTCGGCTAGTTGGGGCCTTAAACGGTAAGAAAGAATGTGGAAGCCACTGCCAGAAACTTCAATTTCTGCTTCTTTGGGCAAATGGTCCATCAAGAGGTTGTCGTTTGGCATGTTGATGTATTTCACTGGAACTACAAACCGACTGGTGTAGAACTCATTGAATGCAAGCAACAGCCAAAGCAGCGACGACACGCCAAGGCAAAGCAGAAAAACGATGATTTTCCGCCTATTGAATAGGGCCGAACGCCAAACCTGGGAAGATTTCGTCCGGGCCATTTATGGTTTACTTAGCTGTTTGGAGTTGTTCTCCTGGAGCGCCCGATGAAACAGCAGATTTCTCGATTCTGAGTTTTCCGCCACCTTCGGTTTCAATGATAAATGTAGTTTCTGCAACCTCTACAATTCTGCCGTGAAGTCCGCCGATTGTAACGATTTTATCACCTTTTTTCAAGCTTTCGCGGAATTGTTTAGCTTCTTTGGTCTTCTTCATTTGCGGACGAATCATGAAGAAATAAAATACCACAATGATTAGCACCATCGGTAGGAGAGAAGCCAAGCTATTTTGTCCGCCGCCGCCCATCATCAAAAAAGGAAATACTGTTGTCATGTATATATTGAGGTGTTGAATATTATTTATCTTTTGGTTTCACGAATCCAACAACGAAAAGTTTGTGTGTTGCAGGTTCAGTATTCGAGAAAACGGTAACAGATTTAATTGCACTTCCTGGCTTGCCTTCAGAATCGAATACAACATCGATTGATCCGCTTGCACCTGGAGCGATTGGCTGTTTCGGCCATTCTGGAACTGTGCAACCACAAGATCCTTTTGCATTGCTGATTACGAGGTCGTTCGTGCCTGTATTGGTGAATTTAAATGCATGTGAAACTTTTTCGCCTTCGATCACTTCTCCAAATTGGAAAGTATCAAGTTCGAATTTCATGCTTGCAACAGGAACGTCTTGTTTGCCATCGGCTGATGCAGAGTTGGTTACCATATCGGTGGTAACACCATCTTTTTTGGTATCGCAGGCAACCGCTAGAACTAACGCCAGCGCAGGAATTGCCAATTTATAGATTGATTTCATGTGTGTACTCTTTGAGGCTGCAAAATTAATCAAATAGCATTACAGTGAACGCTGCAAACAGTTGGAATAACTTATTTTGTAGATGCAACTCCCGGTTCAAACGATCCCATTATCATCAGTGCTTCGTTCTTGGTTTCGGGATGAATACTTATCCATCCAACTTTCCCAAAAAGACTCACTCAATTAATGCTGAATCACCAATTTTGATGTGATCTGTTGTTGTTGGTTTTTGAGCTCAATCAGGTAAATACCCGCTTCCATGGTGCCAAGTTGGATTTCATGAAAACCCACAGACAAAGATGCACGATGCAACACTGTGCGCCCCGAAAGATCCATACAACGGAATTCCATATCCTCCGAAGGAACATAGAAATTAATCTTGTCGTGCGTAGGGTTTGGATACATCCGAATTGCATTTGTAGCAGATAGGTCGCTTATGCCCGTTGGGATTTGTACTTGGATCGCCAAGGTCGCATCTTCAGAAAAACAACCGTTTAGATCCATGCCCATTACTTGCGCGGTTAACGAACCTTCTCCACCATCCCAGAAAACCACTGCAGTGTCTTTGTCGGATGTGTAAATGACGTTTGAAATGAGCGTTGTGTTTCCAAGGAAATTCCAGAAATACACCATGCCCGGTGTGCCTGTTACTTCGAAAACGGTTGATGCTTGCTGCGGATTCACATTGCTTGGTCCTGTCAAGGTAATTTGAGGTGAAGCAAATATGGTGGCCGAAAGTGTGTCGGGCTGGCCGATACAACCGTTTACGTTCAATGAAACGATGTAATCGCCGGTTGCAGCTGCACTGGCATTGTTTACTTGGGCATTTCTGTTTGGCGCTGTGAATCCGTTCGGACCAGTCCAAGAGAAATTTCCATTGATAACGTTGGCCGCTGAAAGGAACAAGATTTCACCTTCACAAATTTCGTTTTCAACACTGGTAATAAATGCGTTTGGCGCTTGAATGATGTCGATATCGATGTTGCGCTCTCCTGCACAATTGTCGCCGGTGATCACTACCGAATAATTGCCTTCGGCGTTTAACGAGTCTATGATGAAAGTTGGATTTTGTGAAAATGCGGTGAAAAACCCTGGTCCACTCCATTGGTAGGTTGCGTTGCCTGTGAAGTTTGTGAAAATACGGGCGGTGTCGCCGAAGCAAACCGGACTGTTGCTGGTAACTGTTGCCTGACAAGGAATGCAGCCCGTTGGAGCTGTGTAAGTGAACGAGCCAGTGCAAGCAGTGTTCGCAAGGAAGGTGGCTAATATGTTTTCTGAAGCGCCATTAGAAGACAAACCAGAAAGGGTGAAGTTCATCGGGTTGGTAAATGGAGCACTCAATTCTACACTCAATTCACCAATCGATACATTGAGTGTGTTGGTGGTTGGCGGATAAAACGACCAAACCTGACCGCTTACAGAATATTGGTTGGTTAAAGTATCGCAAGCACTTGCCGTGGCAGTTACGGATGAAATGATGCATGGCGCCACAAAATCACAACTGAATGTTCCTGTTCCAGCATTTTGAATAACGCTCACATTGGTTGGGAAATTGGCAAAATTGGTGATCATCAAAACGTAGTAATCGCCAGCTGTTACCGAAGTGAAATTGGCCGTTTCGGTCGCTCCTCCTGCATAGCTGCAATCGGCTGTGTTTAATGCGGTGAGTGAGTCGCACCAGTTGTTTTCGGTTGCGAATGGACCATAAATGATGAAGTCTAAATCGCGGTTCTCCGAATTGGTTATGTACAATTGATGGTCGCCAGGTGTACCTACTTGGAAATAAAACCAAGCTGGATTGGGTCTTGTGTTCAAACAACCATAATTGGGACCTGCTTCGGCAGCGCCAGCATTAATTGTTCCTGGGTAAGTGATGGGATTTTCGAAACATATTTGAACAGCATTTGAACATGTTGAATTGCCGTTTTGCGCATTTAGTGCAAGAATCGAAATCAAGAAAAGAAACAGTGTAGCGGTTTGTTTCATCGTGTGAATTAAAACCGCAAAGTACTAAAGTTCGGTCGATTCAGAAACCCAATAATGCATTGTATAATAAATGCACCGGGAGGCCCATTACGGTATAAAATGAACCTTTAATTTCGGTTACTCCAACATAGCCAATCCATTCTTGAATGCCGTAAGCTCCAGCTTTGTCGAAGGGCTTGTAATGTTGAATGTAATACTGAATTTCGTTTTCAGTGAGTGACTTAAAACGTACTTCGGTGGTATCGCTGAGGACGATTTTACGCTGTTGATCGGCCAATGCGATGGCTGTAATCACTTCATGCGTCCTGCCTGATAGCTTTCGGAGCATTTCGGCAGCTTCTGCGGCATCCTTTGGTTTGTTCAGCACTTCATCGCCCAACCATACGATGGTATCAGAGGTGATCGCAATTTCATTTTCTTGCAGGTCGACCTGTGCCGCTTCGGCTTTGAGTGCAGCCAGATATTCCGCGATTTCCTTTCCCCGGAGGGAAGCTGGGAATGTTTCATCTACTTGAGGTACACGAACGGTAAACTCTTCAACGATAGATGCCAGCAATTCTTTTCTGCGTGGAGAGCCTGATGCCAGAACAACCTTGCGGCCCTTGAGATTATCTGAAATGAGCAGCATCAGAAGGTAATTCGGAACATAAACATCGAAAGTACACCTGTAACGATGAGGATTTTGCAAATGAGCGATGCCCGGCTATAGTCAGATTTTTCGAGGGCTCTCCACAAAGTGATCAACAACCAAAGCAATGGAAGTTGCACAGCTACTGCGAGATACCAGAACATCTCGAACATCGAATAAGCGAGCAAATACTTCATGATGAGCCCCAAGGTAATCATCGTGAAAACGGCCAAACTCATCGCGATGAATCGGGCTTGAATTTCACCAACAACGATCGGTAGTGTGCGGCAACCTTGTTCGATGTCGCCATCCATGTCTTCGATGTCTTTCACGATTTCTCTGATGAGGTTCGAAAGAAATGCAAAAACCGAATACCCGATCACCATCACCATGCCTTCTTTGAGCAGCGTGGTTCCAATGGTTCCGGTGTTTACATTCATGATTTCGAGCGACAAAAGCGCGCCGTTCGAAAATTCGAAAATACCAACCGTAATCGGCACCATTGCGGCCAACATGGCAATCAAGATGTTACCAGCGAGCATCTGTTTTTTCAAATGCGAAGAGTAAAACCAAAGGGCTACAATGCTGATCAATTGAATGATGACGATCTTTTTATGTCCGCATTTCCACGACAGGTAAGCAGCCAGCACCAAGCCGATAAAACTGAGCACCAAATGCAATGTAATGGCCCATCTTCTTGAAATGGTTTTGCCCACCACCACACGGTCGGGCTTGTTGATGCGGTCGGTTTTTGTGTCGAAATAGTCGTTAATAATGTAGCCCGCAGCCGCGATGAGGAGGGTAGAAATCACCAACAACGAGAAGTCGAAGCCATCCATGTGCAAACCTACACCTTGTGGCAGGTAGCCCTGGTCTAACAACAAATTGATGCCATGGCGCCAAAGGGTTTCGAGGAGTCCGTAACGAACGGCGAGCATCGTAGCTGCGATAATCAGCAGATTCGGAAGTCGGATAATTCTCAGGTAGCCAGTCATGCCTCAAATATAACGCTGAATAATCTGTTTGCTCAACAGTTCGTAGATTTCAATCATTTCTGGTTGATCTCCAATTAAATCCTTGTGCAACTGCATGGTATATTGATCGTTACGTCGTGCTGGACCAGTTTGCGCCACATCTGGACCGGGATATTTCACCATTGCAACTGTTTTTTCCATCATGGGAAGCAAAGCTTCAAACGGCAGATTGTTTGTTAGGCAGTATTCACGGGCTGTCCAAGCGAGATGGTTCACGAAGTTGTTCATGAATACCGCTGTCATATGCATTTTTTGCCGTTCGGCGGATGAGAGCGCGAAAGATTGTGCTGCCGTAATTTCCAAGAATGTTTCGAGGAATTGTGCACCTTTTTCACCATCCGATTCGATGAAGAGTGGCACATCTTTCCAAACCACTGAGGCAGGATCGCCGAAAGATTGGGCAGGCCAGCACACCGCGTTCCCGCCGGAAGTTTTGGGTAAAACATTGATGGATGTAGCCCCCGAAAAGTGCACGAACAGAGATGCCTGATCGCTCCATTGTTGGGCTACATTTTCGATTTGTGCATCTGGAACGCATAGCAAAACGGGCGTTTGAAGCGAATTGTCGTCTTGTGCGGTTAAGCCATATTTCGAACGGAGTTGTTGCACCTTTTCGGCATTGCGGCCCAAGAGGATAATGTCGAAATACCGTTTTTCGCCAAACAAGATCAGCAGCGATTCGGCCAATTTACCCGAACCTATGATCCGTATTTTATCAGTCGGCTGCAAGGGTTTTGGCTGACTTTCTGGTGCGGTTCCAAACGGCTAATCCTGTTCCAATGGCCATCAAAATACAACCAATCCACAGCACATTGATAGCTGGAAAGACGATCGCTTTCAGGATGATGAAATCACCTGCATTGGTTGTTTTCTCAGCAATTCGGATGTGGAAGGTTTCCTTTCCAGGATCAATTTTCCAAAGACTAAACTGGAGTCCTTTCGAAGCCATCACGGTATCGACCGATGCGGTAGAGAAACCTCTGATGATATACACCGGCATCACCGATCCAACGTCGCCATTGAGGCCCATCACTTTGAGTTTTGCACCTACAGCAATGTCGGCTTCTTCTAACTTGTATTTCTCTTTGTCGACGTTCTTTTCCAAGCCTTCTAGAATTACCATGGCATTACTCGTAAACACAGTATCGCCTTGGCGAAGTTGGTAATCTTGAGGATCTTGCCAGCCATCCTTGGTTTTTACTTTTTCCTCCGGCGTTTCAACCTTTGCGTAGGTTACGTGGGTAAAAATATCCTTGTGGATAAAGTGTTTTGTAGCTGGTTCAGCCACATTGCCCATCCGTGGATTGGTTTGGATGAATGGATGCAACGTGAACTCCTTGCTGTAACGACCTTGCTTGTCTTTCCTAAAATAATCAACATTGTAATAGATGTTGATGCCTGCAGTTGAATCGCCACGATACGACACATGGTAATCGCCCATTTTCACAGTGTCGTTGCGCGCAAGTAGGATGTTTTCTTTGTTCGGAAAATCTTTCCCCAAATCGAATGCACTGGTATTTTGGGAGATGAATTCTTGTTTTCCGGTAGAAATCAAGGCGCCGAGAAGCACCAAACCGAAGCCAATGTGGGCAATCGAAGGTCCCGCTTTCGGCATTTTGCCTTTCAGCACACGAAAAAGGTAATCTGCATTTCCGATCACTGCAAACAACGAGGCGAACATGAGCAGCAGTAACATCAGATCCGACAAACCAACCACATACGCCAACAAACCTGTAAGCAACAAAGAAACACCTACCGAAACCAGAATCCGTTTCCAGAATTCACCCATGCTGGTTTTCTTGTATTTCAAGAATTGTGTAAAGCCCATTAAAAGGGCAATTACCAATGCAAACGGAACTTGCCAAGCGTTGTAGTGTGCAATTACATCTTTTTGTGGGGCAAGTTTGGCCTCCGAAAGTTTCTTGAACAACTCATTCGGCATCATTTCATTGAGTGATGCAAACATGTTGGCTAGGTTGCCTGCAAGGAATTTGTTGATCACAGGGGTTGAGGTACTGAAGGTGATCTGAAAAGCAGAAATCAGCAATACCAAAGCACCTACAAACATCCAGAACTCTCGAGAGGTGGCACTTTCTTCGTCGGTTTGTTTCGGCAAAGCCTTGTTGATGCCTCTAAACATGATGATGAGCGACACAATCAGAAACCCTCCTGTGAGAAGCTTCATAAATCCAGTGGCCAAGCTAATCACCACCAACGAACCACTGATGGCTAGCCAAATGGTGAGCTGATTGCCTTTGAGCATAAATGCGGATGGCAGCCAAATGAAGAACAGAAGGTAAATCAATAGCTGACCAGTCATGCCCAAATCGGTGAAGGCATGTACCGAAGAGTCGCCTAAAATTCCACTTCGTGTGAGGAAGGTAGAGTAAAGGATGAGGATAAAGGTGGCGAAAATGAGGAAGATTGCTGTGAGCAGCGATTGTCCTTTGTTTTTGTTCACCAGCATAATGTGTCCACCTGCCACGAAGGTTAACCAAGGCACGAGGGAAGCATTTTCTACCGGATCCCACGCCCAGAAGCCACCAAAACTAAGGGCTTCGTATGCCCAAGCACCTCCCATAAGGATTCCGGTGCCGAGGATGCTCACCCCGAAAAATGTCCACGGCAGTGCGGGTTTTATCCACTCTCTAAATTCTCCTTTCCACAAACCAGCCATCGCAAAAGCAAATGGGATAAGGGTAGAGGAGAAGCCCAAGAAAAGTGTTGGCGGGTGAATGGTCATCCACCAATTTTGAAGCAACGGATTGAGTCCGCGGCCATCTAAAGATTGCAGGTAATTGGCAGATTGCACAAAAGGCAAGTGCATGAAATCGGGATGATCGCGCAGGAGTAAGAACGGACTGCTTCCGATGTGAACATCGCCAATGTAAACGCCCAGTAGCATCGATGCGAGGAACATTTGCACCATCGAAATGATTGCCATCGTGGTGAATTCCCAAGCGCCAGCAATGCGCATCAGGATGTTTGCCAGCACCATGTTCCAGAAAGTCCAAAGGAGGAAACTACCTTCTTGTCCTTCCCAAAAACAGGAAAGGATGTATTGCATGGGCATTTCCTTGTTGGAGTGTTGCCAAACGTAATGGAACTCGAAGTAGTGGTTAAAGAGCATCGAGAACATCACCACGATGATACCGATTACGGCAGCCGAGTGAACGAGAAATCCTGTTCTGGCAATAGTTTTCCACTGGCTGGCTTCAGGCAAAAGGCGGTCTTTGTGCGCGAAGGTGTAGGCGATGGTGGAGAGCAGAGCACCTACAAAAGAAAGTATGGTAAAGAGGTGGCCTAATTGCCCCCAGATAAGGTGTTCGCCTTGGTAATCGATCATTTTTTGGGTTCAGTGTTTTGCTTAAAGAGACGCAGATGGAGCCGATTTGAACTCCTGCAATTCTTCTTTTCCGTCGTTGTATTTACTTGGGCACTTCATGAGAATCTTGTCGGCAATAAATTCTTCGCCCTTCATTTTGCCAGTAATAACAACCGATTCGGA
Source organism: Chitinophaga pinensis (assembly GCA_945883545.1). GTDB lineage: Bacteria > Bacteroidota > Bacteroidia > M30B66 > M30B66 > CAMCXT01. The sequence continues at coordinate 11,794 of CAMCXT010000004.1, forward strand.
GCGCTCGAAGTCTTGAGGTTTAGATCCATTGAACAGCACCTTTTTCTCCATCCCTTCATTGTCGACGAGGTAAAAACTGAATAGGTTGGCGTTTTGTTCTGGGTTGTAGCTCAATTCTTTCACCTTATTGAGCTTACCTGCCACGTGGAATTCCTTTCCGGGTGCTTCCATGGCTTCGGTGAAGGAAGCGTAGGTTGAAGAATCGAGAAAGGTGCTCAGAATGGTGCCGATGGCAACAGCAATGAGCACAATGGCAATGATGTGTGTTTTTTTCATGGCCTGATTATGATTTTTGGTTCTTTTCGAGGCGGCTGATTTTTCGGTCGAGGCGGAAAAGCCAAATGGATAGCCCGATAAAAACGATCGAGATTACAGCCACTACCACATAAATTTTACCGTCGGCACGAAAGGCATCAGCCATTTCGGGAGCTTCGGCGGCGAACAATGGTGCTGCGAAGAGGCAGCAAAGTGCAAGAAGGAAAGATTTGAATGCTTTCATAGAATGTCTTTTGGTGTTGAAATTCCTGCGTTGTTATCGGAAAAGGAATCCATCATTTTTTGGTATTCGAGTTTTTTCATTCTGAAGCCGAGTGTTGAAATCCAGGTGCCGATGATAATCCATCCAATTACTGCAGGATAGAACACCAAACGCATCGAACTGTTGAGATCGTATCCAGAAAAAGCGGGATTTCCACCATTGCCTGGATGCAAGCTATCCACTTTGTTGAGGCGAGGATAAACCATCAAGAAAACCATGAGCAGCACAAAAGCGAAGATGTTGTAAACGGCAGCCACACGACCTCTTTTTTGTTCTTCATCCATCGAATTTCTAAGGATGATATAGGCAAAATAGATGAGTAGAGAAATTGCGGCACCGTTGAGTTTCGGGTCGTTCACCCACCAGCCGCCCCAAGTGAAGCGTGCCCAAACACTGCCGGTGGTGATGCCAAGCAGGCCGAGAAGGATTCCAGCGAATGCAAATTGTTCGGCTTTGAAATCGTCGTAAATCTTGTTTTTGCTCAAGTAGCGGATGCTGTAGAAGAGCGAAACGCCCATCATAGCCATCATACCAAACCACATGGTAACGTGGTAGTAGAGGTTTCGAATAGTTTCGTTGAGTACGAACAGGCGGGGTACTTCGCCGAGCATTCCCCAAATGAGCGAGTACAGAACGAGGAGTACACCAGCTATTTTCCACCAGTGGCGAGCGATAGCAGATGTTTCTGTGGAGCTTGTTGACATATGTGATTTTCAGCGCACAAATTTAGGTGAAAACAAGTGATCTTCTCTGTACATTTTGGTTGTATTTGCATAGGTTGTCGAAAAAAATCTACCGTTAGGTTTTCTTTTAAAAATATACTTATAATTGAATGTTCAATCTCAACCTTAAACCTATAGAAAACATGGAAGAACTATTACTAGATCAAACATTTGTTAAATCAGAACCTACCAACTATGCTGGCTTTTGGGTTCGTTTTGGAGCTGCTTTTATTGATGGCCTTATTACAACAGCAATTGGATTTATTATCCTTTATGCAACAGGTGGTTCTTTTGAAAACCAAAGTCCTATAAACAACTTGATCAATATCGTAATAGCTTGGATTTATGCCGCTGCAATGGAATCATCCGACCGTCAGGCAACACTTGGAAAGATTGCAGTTGGTATCAAAGTTACCGATATGAACGGCGAAAGAATCAGTTTCGGTAAAGCAACTGGTCGCCATTTCGCTAAAATCATCTCTGCAATCATCCTTCTCATAGGTTACATCATGGCTGCATTCGATGCTAAGAAGCAGGCGCTTCACGATAAGATGGCTGGCACCTTGGTGTTGAATAAATAATTTCGGTCTTTTAACCCATCTCTCAGCTCCGGACTTATAACCCCGGACTTAAGTCCGGGGTTGCGAGGGTAACACCTCACCCTAACCCTCTCCACTGGAGAGGGAATTGCATTTCGGTAGAGGTGAATTCTGGTTTAACCCCTAAGCCTAAATATAAACGTAATCAGTCCCCTCTCTCTTGTGGAGAGAGGGCTAGGGAGAGAGGTAAATAGAAACACCTCTCCCTAACCCTCTCCACAGGAGAGGGAATTAGATCTCGGTACCAATAGGCATTTAGATAAAATTGAAAATCCTACTTCGAACCCAATGTTCACAGTAGTCGTGATCAGTCTCCTTTCTCCTGCGGAGAGAGGGCTAGGGAGAGAGGTAAAAAAGCAACACCTCACCCTAACCCTCTCCACTAGAGAGGGAATAGCATTTCGGTAGAGGTGAAAATCCAGTTTAAACCCCAACGCTCACAGTAAAAGTGATCAGTCCCCTTTCTCCTGCGGAGAGAGGGCTAGGGAGAGAGGTGAAAAATCAGGTTAGAACCAAAGGGCGGTGCACTTAAAATTAATAATCCCCCGGACTAAAGTCCGAGGCTGCGTTGTAATCCCTTTCACCTTTTCCCTTTTCACTCATCATCGGTGCTAATACAATCACTTATCCCCGGACTAAAGTCCGAGGCTGCGTTGTAATCCCTTTCACCTTTTCCCTCTTCATCGGTGCTAATACAATCACTTATCCCCGGACTAAAGTCCGAGGCTGCGTTTTCTAACCTTTTTCCTTTTCAATTTAATACTTTGTACCTAATACTTTGTACTTTTTACTCAGGACTCAATTCCTTTTCACCTCGTCATTGGTGTTAATACAATCATATATCCCCTGACTAAAGTCCGAGGCTGCGTTTTCTAACCTTTTTCCTTTTCAATTTAATACTTTGTACTTAATACTTTGTACTTAATACTTTGTACTTAATACTTAATACTAAGTACTCAGGACTAAGTACTAAAGACTCAATCCCCTAAATCATCCCCCGCGACTTCAGCTCCAAATACTTGTTCACCGTATTCACTGAGAGGTCTTCAGGTTTTGTAAATACCGTTTGAATGTTGTATTGCTTCAGTAATTGCACCAACTGCAGTTTTGTAGTAACGAATTTCCGCGCCACTGTTTGGGTATAGATGTCTTCTAAGGTTTCTGGTTCGGAGCCTGCCAGCTTTGCGATTTCCTCATTTTCGAAAAATACCACCACCAACAAATGAAATTTATTGATCTTCCTCAAAATGGGCAAGACACGCTCTAAGGCCATCTGGCTCTCGAAATTGGTGTATAAAAAGATCAAACTGCGCTGTGTGATTTTCTTCCGAATCATGGCATACAGCATTTCCGGATTGGGCTCTAGCGCCTGAGGTCGGATATTGTAGAGCGTTTCAAGGAGCTTTCTAAGTTGTGCCGATGATCTGTCGGCTGCTACCATGCGCACTTGTCGAGCATCGTAATACATGAGCCCCGCTTTGTCGGATTTCCGCAGCGCGATATTTGAAATTACCAAGGAGGTATTGATTGCATAATCGAGCAACGTAAGGCCATTGAAAGGCAGTTCCATCGCGCGACTCACATCAATGATCGAATACACCTGTTGCGATTTTTCGTCGGTGTATTGGTTAGTCATCAACTTGGCTCTTCGGCTGGTAGCCTTCCAGTTGATGCTTCTGTACTCGTCGCCCGGCACGTAATCTTTGATTTGATCGAACTCGTACGTATGACCAATCCTCCGAAGCTTCCTTATCCCACTTGTGGTAGCAATTTCCGAAAAGGTGCGCAATTCGAGCTGCTTCATTTCAAGCACCGACGGATACACGGCAACTTCCACTTTTTGATCAAAACTAAATTGCCTGCTAAAAAGCAAAAAGCGCGATTTCAGCAGCAAATGAATTTTCCCAAATTCGTAAACGCCTCTCACCAGTGGTCGAATCGAATATTCTAAACGCTTCTTTTCACCAGGTTTGATGAGGGTTTTCATGACAAAATTTCGCCGCTGCAATTGAATGGGCAATTCGTCAATAACCTCCAATTGCGTTGAAATATGACTCAAATTCGCAATGGTTAGGTTTATTTGATTTTCACTTCCTAACGACAACACCGGTTGCACTTTGCGGTGCACCTGAAACCGAATGCCCGTCAAGTACAAGATGATTAAATCGATGCATGAAAGTGCTGTAAATGCAGCAAGAATGATCTTCGAAGGGATGAGTAGAAAGTCAAATGGGAATGCCAATACAAACACGAACGCAATGCCGATGAGCACACGGTAAAAAAGACTGGTTGGCAAAAATCCCGGTTTGAGCTTCATTATCGAGGAACTTCGAGGCTTTCAGTGATGCGTTTGATGATGTCGAAAGTGCGAACGCCTTCCATTTCACGTTCTGGTATGAGTTGGATTCTGTGGTTCAAAACAGGACCGGTAACCTGGCGGATATCGTCGGGAGTTACGAAATCTCTACCCGAAATGGCAGCATGTGCCTTTGATGCGCGCATGATCGCCAAGGATGCCCGTGGTGAAGCTCCGAGATAAAGATCGGTATCGTTTCGGGTTTGATACACGATTTTAGAAATGTATTCGAGCAGTTCGTCTTTGATGTGCACTTTCTCCACCAATGCACGGAGTTCCTGAATTTGAGCTGCCGTTTTCACTGCTTTCACCTCGTGGATGAGGCGGTTGCTAAAGTCGTCGCGGAACCGCTGAAGGATTTTCAATTCCTCATGCAATTCTGGGTATCCGATGATAATTCGAAAGAGAAAACGATCCAATTGCGCTTCAGGCAATCGGTAGGTTCCTTCCTGTTCGATCGGATTTTGGGTTGCCAACACGATGAACGGACTGCCCAATGAATACGTGTTCCCATCCACTGTAACTTGTTGCTCTTCCATCACCTCGAAGAGGGCCGATTGGGTTTTAGCCGGGGCTCGGTTAATTTCATCGATGAGGATGATGTTTCCGAAAATAGGCCCGCGGTTAAACTCAAATTCGCCCGTTTTCATGTTGAACACACTCGTGCCGGTCACATCCGTCGGCATTAAATCGGGCGTGAACTGAATGCGCGAATAATCCAAGTTCAGGCATTTTGCCAATAGGCGCGAGGTGAGTGTTTTCGCGATACCAGGAACGCCTTCAATCAACATGTGACCTCCAGCAAACAAACCAGTGAGTAAATGTTGGATCAATTCGTTTTGTCCGATCAGTACTTTGCTCATTTCCTGACGAATTTCCTCGGCCGCAACGGCAACTGGATGCATTGCAGGGCTAGGGTTTTCGGGAACAATGTTCGGGTTTTCCTCAGGTTCGAGTGGAAGCATGTTTTCTTCGTTATCGATGGTTGTCATTTTTATTTGCAGTTTTTATAAAATCTTGTGAGGGATTGATGGAATTTGATGGCAATTTTATCGTCTAGAACCGAATAAACACGTACTTTCTGATATTCATCGCGGATGTCTTGGATTATTTCTTTGGAAACGCCCGATTTTACATGGAGTTTATCGATGGTTTGGTCGTCGAGCTCTGATGCTTGAATTCTGTATTTTTCACGAATCCAACTTAAAAAATACCGCATTTGATGCCTTACCATGGTTGGATGTTCGCGTTCAATGAAATACAATCGAGAAATGGTTTTAATAAATTCCAGTGAGCTATTTTTCTTAGGCTCAATTACAGGAACAACACGCTGAATGCGTTTAAAGGCAAATAAAACATACAACAATCCTGTAACAAGAAGAATTACCAGCGCCCAATAGAGTGGGGGATTATTTAATATGAAACTTAATGGCGATTGGTTTTGATTCAATAACCCAGAATCGGTGCCGGGTTTCCAATTTTGAGCATAGGAATCCCAAATAATATCGCCTGGTTTCAAGTAACTCAACACCGATTCGGCATATTTTGCTCCTTGGTTTTTAATTAAGTGATAATTGGTAAAAAACAGTGGATTGGTATGCAGGAAAACTCTGCCTTTCCCTACTTGCGCTGTGATGAAATTTACGTTGTTATCATCGATAACCCCAAGTGGCGTAATGGCCTTGTTTTGTCTAAGAAATACGTTGCTGAAATAAGTAAATTGATATTCGCTTTTTAAATCAATTTGTTGAAAATGGAAATTATAATTGATTTGATTTTGTAGCGCAGGATCATAGAATTGAGCATTTACGCTTTCTTTAGATATACTCTTGAGAAGAGATTCAGTGTTAAAAACTGAGTCAACAAGCAATTCACTTAAAATCGGATAAGCCGGCTGTTTCGCAATAATCAATGCAGTATTTCCACGCTCAATAAATTTGAATAAAGCGTCAACCTCACTTGGTTTTAGAAATTGTTCCTCTCCAATAAATAAATATGTTTTGTGGCTCGAAGAATCATTTAAAAGATCCTGAACATCCAGCAACACTTCGTTTCGCTCTATATCGTTTTCTGGAAAATAAGAATCTAACAGTTTGTAAAACACTTCTGCACCATAGGGCTGATCGCTGTTGTGTGCATAATTCTCATTCCAGTCGAATCGATTTTCAGGTGATAAATTCATGAAGAATATCAAAATTCCCCCGAAGATTATTACCGCCAAAATCCAGATCAATGCCCCTTGCTTCATTTCTTATTGATTTTAGGAAGGGTGCTGGAATAAGACCTGAATTCATCGAAGAATTTCCGATAATCATCAAATTGTTCTTGGTTGAGTTTCACTTTCCCAAACCAACTGAATTCGTAGAGATAGGTTATTCTTCGAAACAATACAGCGTTCGATCGTGCTCCAAATTCAACAATGTAGGTTGCGTTGGTTTTATCTTTTTTCCAAACAATTTGTTCTGCCAAATGCAAATCGGCAAGTATTTGTAAAAAGAGCATCCGCAATGCCAAGGCAAATTCACGTTGATCAATGGCTTCTTGCAGTTTTTTCTGAAGCGCCATTTCTGGTCCGCCTTCCTGCTCTAATGCTTCTGCAAACCAATCATCAGAAGCTTTTACATTCGGATTCGACTTCGGAATCTGCTTCGCAATAAAGTAAATCAATACAATTACAACAAGTGCCAATACAATGATTAATGCCACTTGTCCCAAGCCCATGAAACCAACCACTTTAGGCGGTTCTATTGGTTTTATATTATCGGTTTTGTATTCGTCTGGCTCGGGCTTTTTTTCGGTGTAATCGATGCCTTTCGTAATTTCTTTGTACTCTTTTTCATCGAATGGCTTCACCTTGTTTAGCGGGTATTTTCGCTCATCTTCGAAGGTTGCAGTGGTATCATTTATCTGGATATTCTGCAATGAAACAATTTGATTTTTCGTTGCCAATTGAGCATAAATGCAAATGGGCTGAAACACCAGCATCCATAATCCAATAAACACCAATTGCCAGATTTTCCTATCCATTGTACAATCCAGCTTTTTGCAATTTACTCTTCAAGCCCAACGCGAGATTCTGCTCTCTCAGCGAATAATACAACATGATCGACCCGATGGTTAACAAGGAAATTGCCATCAATAAACTCGAAAAATGGAAAAAGACCACAATGCCCGATTTGTATAGCATATAGTCGCTCGAATCGAGTTGAAAAAACATCTCAACCATATCTAAATTCACCAACATAGGCATAAAATCGCCCATCAAAAGCATCAAGGCCGACAAAACAAATATCGACAGTGAAAGTCCAAAGATTGCCGAGAATCCATTCGACAATAGCCCAAATCCCTCCGAAATGGCTTCTTCTGCTGGCTTTTCACTAAGGAAATTAGAAACTGAAACCAAGGATATGATTGGTAACGATAAAGCAAAAAGAAAGACGCCCCAATTATCGATCAAAAGCAGTAACATAAAGGGAAGCATCAATAAAATGGAGGTAAACATTTTCCCTGTAAAATTTTTAATGCTCAAATTTCTTTTCGGTTCAACCAACTTCAACCAAAATCGTGAAACCATAAAGCCAAGCAGCCCGAAAACTGTGGCATACATCGGTATGAAAATGTAATTAGAATGAATTTCTAGAAAAGTGATTTTTTGGAAAAAGAATTCTTTGTAAACCACATCAGCCCAATTCAAAATGCCATAATTATTGTTTACAAAAATGATGGTGAGTAAAAATGCAGCGATAAATACCCAAACAGCAATTTTACCAAACAGTTTGAAAAATGTACTGAAGGTTGTTCCGAACAATTCGGATGAACTTTTTACTTCATCCAACATTGGGTTGAAAAGCTTATCGGCAGGCAAATATTGGTTTTCAGATTCTTGAATGGATATTTTATTGAATACGATTCTCGGATAAATAACTGTGTAAAAAATCACCAAAGCCAACATCAGAAAAATAAGCGCAAAACGAATCACATTGTTAAGGTTTGTGTAGCGTGTAATGAAGCTTTCGATGATTGCAGCCACAAACAGCATCAAGACTACCAGAATAACAATGCGAATGCCCGATCGGGCTGCCAGTTTGAGCGACTGTATTCTGGTGAACGTTCCAGGAAATACCAATGCTTTCCCCAACATCAATCCAGCGCCTCCTGAAATGATGATGGCAGAAATCTCGAAGGTTCCATGCATCCAAATAGCCAATGCCGAATCAATGAACAATCCCTTTTCGATAAAGAAATACTGAAATACGCCCACCATGATGCCATTGTAAATCAATACGCCCACTGTTCCAATGGCCATCAGTAGTCCACTCATGAATGTTCGCAATGCAATGGTGAGGTTATTCACTGCAATCCTGAAAAACATCTCAATGGCATGTTCATCCTTGTAAATAGCCATCGGATCGTTTCCGTTGATGTTCGCATTTGTAGTGCTAATATAAGAATCGCCCAAAATGGATGCAGCAAAATCAGGGTCGTAAATAGAAGAAATGACTCCAATGGTAAATGAAAGGGCAAACAAAATGAACGAAAACAACAAGGCGTTTCTGCCATAATACAAGGAAAGCGGCAGTTCGGTTTTCCAAAAAGCAGCCATTTGCTTTCGTTGGCTCGATGTTTTGCGATACAGCTGACCAAATACTGTTTGGGTAATCTGATTCAAATAAACCCTCACCACCCTGCTCGGGTAATGGGTTCGTGCATAGGAAAGGTCGTCGGTTACCTGAATGAAAAGATCACTTAGCTTGTCTGAGTCGCGTTGTTTCGCTTTGAGCAAGTCTTCGAGTTCCTTCCACTTCTCTTGATTTTGTTCAATGAACCTTGCTTCCTTCATCAGAGATATGCAGTATATTGGAACCGGAAAATTAGCTGAAATTTGGCAACATGCGAAAAATTGAAATAATTACACCTCAAAATGTTCCGGTGCAGTTCCAGCTCGCGAATGTTCGAGAAAGAGCAATGGCATTTTTTTTCGACTGCCTGATTATGTTCTTCGTGTCGCTGTTTCTATTTCTGTTTTTAGTCGCCGATGCAGCAAATTCCGAAATGCAAACCCTGATTTTTTATTGCATCGTTTTTCCAATCTATACCTTTTATTCTTTATTCTTCGAAACCCTCCTCAACGGCAGAACCCCCGGCAAAGCGATGTTGAAAATCAGGGTGGTGAAGCTTTCTGGTTCCGATTTAAAAATCAGCGATTTCCTCTTACGTTGGTTGTTTCGGTGGATCGATATTTGGCTCTCAGCAGGTTCTCTGGCTGCATTGCAGGTTTCTTCTTCTCCCAACGGACAAAGAATTGGTGATCTTCTAGCCGATACAACGGTAATTCGCCAACAACACGATTTCAAAGTTGTATTGAACGACCTGCTCGCCATTCGTTCCAAGCAAAACCATGAAATTCAATTCGAAAAAGCAGTTGTTTTTAAAGAAGAAGAAATGCTCTTGGTAAAACAAGTGCTCGAACGTTACCGCAAGTTCGACAATGAAGCACACAAGAAGATCTTAGTTGAAACAGCCAAAATGGTTTCTCAACGCCTCAATCTCGATGTGTTTCCTGGTGCAGCCGACGAATTCCTGAAAGCTGTATTGGTCGATTATATTACGTTGACCAGGTCTTAATTTTTCGCAGCACCGGACTTAACTCTTCGCAGCCCCGGACTTAAGTCCGGGGATACTAATGCGCCACAACCACCGTCTTCGTGATGGTTTCGTTGCCCGATTTCATCACCACAGTATATTGTCCATCATACACGGTTCTCACATCAAAATATCCAATCGTAGAACCCGGATTGATCTTGGTTTCCATCACTTTTTTTCCGGTTAAATCGATCAATTCAACATTCCAAGTTTGTTGAGTATTTCCAGGAACTTGAATGCCCAATACTTCGGATGATGGATTTGGGTAAACCACCACTTTCGCTGCATCAGTACTCGAAATGCTAGTAGTGATAGGATTATAAGTCGTTACCGTTTCAGTGATATTCTGAACTTTCGATGCGGTCTTCGTTCCGTAAAAGGTTAAACCAACAACATAAGGGAATGCTGAATTCCAGTTTTCATCTACTGTGGTGAAATAGGCGTAGGTTCCTTGCGGATATTCAGGCGTTACGCAGTTTCTTCCATTGTGTACATCCAACACATCTTCGTTGCCCGCCGCTGGCGCGATGTATTCATAATCTTCTCTGAAGAATCCCAATGGATACGTTGCATTTACTGGTGGGCCATCATTCACATCAGTGCCATTGGCATATACCGTTCGCGTGGTGATGTTCCGCAATTGGTAGCCCGATTTGATGCGTGTAATTCCGCCCGTTCCATCTGCATTTTTAAATCCATAAGCGCCATAAATCGGGAATCCATCATATGCAAAACCAATTAATGGCGAATGGGTGGTTGAGTCGATTACGTAAAGTCCATCGGCTAAATAAAGATCACATACATTCGAAATCTCCTGAAGATCAAGGTTAAATGCCGAAGGATTTTGGTGATGGTGGTAATTTCCCATCGCAGGATGCCCTTTTGCACAATCAAATCCAGCACGTTCAGCAACAATCGCATCACGGTTCCACACCATGTCGCCCATCCCGCCGAGCGGACCACCAGCAAGTGCACCGGTAGCAGCTCTCCACGATACACCGTCGCGGTCATCGAACAACCCTACACCGTTAATAAAAACGCCAATGTTACCCATCGTTGTAGCTGTTGGGGTGCCTGAATTTTGAACAGGGTTTAGCGAAATCTTGAAATAGCCAGTTTGCGCAGTGGCTAACGACGGATTTCCATCCAAAAACGGACCAGTTGTGTAAGCCGGAATTCCATTTGCGCGCACATACACCCAATCGGCTGAGTATTGCACCGAAATCACGTTCGCTAGTGCATTGTCGGTAATTGGTGTCGAATTTCCGTTCACATAATGGCTACCAGTGAGCCCAGTTGTGTTCTGAATCCAAGACGTAATTGCCGGACTAAATTGCCCAAAAACAATCGAACTTGTAATGAGCGAAAGGCAGGTGAGTAGGGATTTTTTCATATGCTTGATTTGATCGGTTTAGTGGTTGTTAAGTAAAATTTCCCGGGGGAAGGCGAGATTCGGATTGAACACAAATGCAGAGTCGCTCAGGGTCAGCAAAAATGCTGTGAGGTCAACCTTGGCGTTCCCACCCATGGGAAACCCTTGCGACAGCTGCGCATCTTGCTTCGCGGTATTTCGGAGATTTCTAGTGTAATGCCGGAGCACTTCCGACAGCGTTTCGAAACGGCCATCGTGCATGTATGGATAAGTGTATTTCAGGTTTCTTAAAGTGGGCACCTTGAAACACAACGAATCATCGATGTTTTGCGTGATTCCATAACGCCCCATGTCGTTGAGCGCTTGATTCACAGGCAAGCCGTTGTTTTTAAATTCGTTCGAAGTGAACAAAGGCTCGGTGTGACAGCTATTGCAATGTGCTTTGAAAACTTCGTAGCCGCGCGCTTCCTGTTCGGTAAATTGTGCTTGATGAAGCTTCACACGGTCGTACTTGCTTCCTGCGCTCACCAAGGTCAGCATGAACTGCGACAGACTTTTCAGCACCCTTTCACCTGTCACTTCAGGGCTTCCCCAGGCAGCTTCGAACAATGGAGGATAAACCTTAGACGCTTGAAGCTTCTGGGTTACTTCAGCGATACTGCTGCCCATTTCATCGCGGTGTGAAATCGGAGCGAGCGCCTGCATGTCTAAATGGTGAATGGCGCCATCCCACATGAAACGCTTCTGCCAAGCCAGATTTATCAAGGCTGGAGCATTTCGTTTGCCAATTCTATCTTCAATTCCGTGACTTAATGCATGATCGGTATGTGCAAAGGCATTGTACACAGAGTGACAGCTCGCGCAAGAAACCATGTTGTTGGCAGAAAGGAGATTGTCGTAAAACAAGGCACGACCGAGCTGTATGCCATCCCGCGTGAGCGGATTTTCTTCGAATTGGTAAGCCGGTTTGGGGAAGTGCGGCGGACTATACACTTCATCGAACTGGAGTCCGATCCAGGATATCATCACCATTGATAGCAGAAATAAACCAGCGGCTATCCTCATCGAACGGGAGATATAGAATCAATAAATGCGTCGCTTAGCTTGGTTGCAAGCAAGGAAGGCGACATGATTTTACGCACAGTTGTGAAGGATTCTGCTGCTAAAAACTGGTCGAGATTGAGACGATACAGCATCTTATCGTTGAGTTTGAAGCCTTTCATTCGGTTGGTGTTAAATGGGGCAGAATATCCACCCAAATGACAAACGATCGAATGCAGCTCGCTGGCTAATAGGGAAGTTTGAGCTTCCACTTTTACATGGATATAGCCACTTTGCCAAGTCCAATACATGCCATTTACCGGATCGAGGTCGCCACCCATTGCTCCAGCGGTTTGAATCAGGCTATCGATTCCCACCGAAAACGTTACAGAATCGGCATTTTGTGGCACTTGTTTGAATTCAAAAGCTCCATTGCAAAAGTTGATGAGAATGGGTTTTTCGGGCGCAGTTAAGGGTTTCCCATTTTCGAAAAACTGCAAATTCGACAGATACATCGCGCAACGATTAACCTGCAAACTGTCGTTTTGCTTATTCACAACCCACTTGCCGCATTGCACTGGCTCATTGCCCAAAGTCGCTCCCAAAATGAAGCTTTTCTGCGCCATCAAGGAATTACCAAACAATACTAGGAAGAAGATCCAGTGCTTCATCGCGCGCAATGACGGTAGCCGTTAACGATGGTTTAAAGATTGAAAAAATTAATGGATTGAAGTTGAATGGACTAGTCGTTTTCCTCGTAGCCCAATTTAACTTTGAGGTATTCAAGGTTCTTGTAAAACTGAGAATCCAATGCTTTCAAAACTAATTCTTTGTTAATTGGGTTTAGCAGAATAATGTTTATCAAAGCATCCTTTAAAGGAGTTAATTCCTGTTTAATAATATCAAAAATAATTTCGGGATCGATGCCTCTGTAATCGTGGGCCATACGATTTATTAAACCGATTACTTCATGCCATTGCAATTGAGGCTGAGTATTTAACAAATCAATCTCGATTTTCTTAACTTCTTCGCCGATTGTTAGTAATAGTCTACTAATGGCATTGAAATTTATTTGATCATTAAGAGAAAGTAATTCATCAGGAGATTAGATTTCTTTGCTGTAAATCTTGATTTTTTCAATGGCCTCAAGAGTCGTAAACACATAAATCAAGATTCCTTTCTCAGACATAAACAACTGATTGTTCTGCCGAATCTGCAACAAATGGATTAATGTATTTTGCATTTACTAGGTCTACTTCCTGAACTCCAGTAATTATTTTCAATTCATTTTCGAAAAGCAAATATTCTTTGAATGTAAATCGCTTTCCAGGGTTCGTTTCATAGATGATATCTAGGTCACTATTTAATTTGACTGCGCCCAGAACCTGGCTTCCAAACACGCCCAATCTAGCCAAACCATATTTTTGCTTGAGCATTGCAGCATTCTTTCTAATGGTTTCAAGCACATTTGTCATACAGCAAAAATACGGATTTAGGATTACAGTTTTTTGTATTTAAAATTTATACAATTCTAGCACACTAATGTACGATCTGTATAAATGATTATCTTGGCATTGACCTGATAAACTGGAAGGTTATTTTGTGTGGTTGAAACAAACAGTGAATCAAGCCTTCGAGCGGAAAATAGAACCAACGCATCCTCGGACTTTATTCCGGGGAATTATGATTGTGTTGGCAGTGGGGAAGAGTTGAAAAGGAAAAAGTTAAAAGAGATCAAATCGCAGCCTCGGACTTTAGTCCGGGGATTATGATCGTTTTGGTACCGCGGAAGAGTGGAAAGGGAAAAGGAGAAAGTTGAAAGAGATCAAAACGCAGCCTCGGACTTTAGTCCGGGGGATTGATAATCGTTCTAGCACCGCAGAATACAATTGCCTTTAATTTTACCGCAAGTTTCATCGGTTCTGATGGTAAAGAAATAGTGTGGAAGGATTTTTTGTGTACATGAAACAGGCATGTAAAAGGGTTTCGATCATTGCTGCCTAGCTTGAAACGGAGCTATTAAAGTTGATTTCCCCAAACACTAACCCTTGTGGCAGTTTTATTAAATTATTGTATTTAAGAATATTAAATATACATTAGTGATTAATGGTGTATTATTATGAAATCTCTATTGCTTTATGATAGGGTTGTAAAAGGTTATAATTTCATTAAATTATTATTAATAACTATTTTAAAAAGCTCTATGTTTTTATGTTTGTGCATTAACAATATAAAAATATCATGAAAAAATCTACAATTAGCATTTTGGCTTTTTTATTCTCCTATAATAGCTATTCGCAGACTTTACAACAGTGCACAACCGACAACAACAATGATGGAGTTACCAATACTACCGACTTTCTGAATCTTGTAGGCCAATTTGGCCAAAATTGCGAACCATTGGGCACAGTTAGTTCATTTACTTGTTCCGATTTTATAAATAGCGGTACATTAATTCAAGGAAGCGAAGCATCAAACGTAAATAGTATCATTTCCTACACAGGTGGTAATGGTGGTGATCACAATGGGCAGGTGGTTAGTTCAACAGGAGTAACTGGGTTGTATGCTGCACTATCATCAGGATCATTTACTTCTGGTTCAGGAAACCTCACTTACATGATTTTTGGTACGCCTACTTCGAGCGGCACAGCCAGTTTTGATTTAAACATTGGCGGACAAACCTGTACATTAACTAGAACGGTTGAATTACCAGTTGGAAGCATAACAGCCCTGAGTTGTTCAACAGCAACCAATAACGGCACGCTTACGCAAGGCGTAACCGCAGCAAGTGTAAGTAGCAGCATTCCTTACACAGGAGGCAACGGCGGCACACACATCGGACAAACGGTTACATCTACAGGTGTAATCGGTCTGACGGCTACTCTAAATGCCGGAACTTTTGCAAGTGGGGAGGGAAGTTTAACCTATACCATAACAGGTACACCAACCACTATCGGTACAGCGAGTTTTGCATTGAATATTGGAGGACAAACCTGTACATTAAATACAATAGTTAATATAGGTATCGGCCCCTTAAACATTGAAACAGCCTTAATACCCGCCGGCACCTTTACCATGGGAAGCCCCGCTTCAGAGTCAGGGCAAGGATCTGATGAAGTACAGCACCAAGTAACCTTGAGCGCATACAGAATGAGCAAATACGAAACAACCAATGCGCAGTTTGCTGCCTTTTTAAATGCAAAGAGCATTGGTAGCAATGGTTTGTACGCATTGGGTGCTTACCCAACACAGGTATTAATATATACAGTTACGACGTTTGGCTTAACCTGGACAGGCACGCAATGGCAACCAGTTACTGGTAAGGAGAACTTCCCGGTGGTAGGTGTTACATGGTACGGAGCAAAGGAATTTGCAACGTATGCAGGCGGGCGCCTACCTACCGAGGCCGAATGGGAATATGCTTGCCGCGGCAACACAACTACAGCGTTTAGCACTGGCGCTTGCTTAAACAATACACAGGCAAATTACACATGGAATGTGCCATTTGCGAATTGCAGCAACACAAGCTCCGAACTGTTCAATTTCCCATACCAAACCCAAGCAGTAAATAGTTACAACCCCAATGCCTATGGCTTATACAATATGCACGGCAATGTATGGGAATGGTGTTCGGACTGGTATGGCCCGTATTCTGCAACAGCGCAAACCAACCCTATAGGCCTCTCATCAGGTACGAGACGCGTTTTTCGTGGTGGCAGTTGGTACCTCGGCGCTGAGCTTTGCCGTTCCGCTAGACGCACGTACGTCGAACCAAACGATGCCTACGCCTATGGAGGGTTTCGTCTGGCTTTCGCCCCATAGTTTTTGTTTAAGCAAAAGGAGAAAGTTAAAAGAGATAACAATGCAGCCTCGGACTTTAGGCCGGGGATTTATAATGGTATTGTTATCGCGCAAAAGGAAAAAGTTAAAAGAGATTATATCGCAGCCTCGGACTTTAGTCCGGGGATTGATGATCGTTTTGGTACCGCGGAAGAGTGGAAAGGGAAAAGGAGAAAGTTGAAAGGGATTACACGCAGCCTCGGACTTTAGTCCGGGGATTTTAATGGTATTGGCAGTGGGGAAGGATTGAAAGGAAAAAGGAATTACAACGCATCCTCGGAGTTTAGTCAGGGGAATTATGATTGTATGAGCATCGTTGAAGAGTTGGAAAGGAGAAAGTTGAAAGGAAACACCTAACCCCTGTGGCAACCTTAATTAAATTCTTGTCTTTAAGTACATTAAGTGTACTTAAGTATCTTTTACGTGCTATTGCTTGCATGTGATAAAGATACTTAACAATTCCTAAAACTATTAAAATGTTAAAACTTTTAGGAATTGTAGAGTTTGTATTGAGCCTGCTGAATTATTGGTTTCAATTATAATTTACAAACATGCTATGAAACTATTTTGTTTCAATTATAAATGAAACAATCATCTTACCTAAAATTATTCGTCGCATAATTTGCAACGATTACGTGCTTTATTCGTCGCATTCAAAACAGCCGCCTTACCGAATTAAGCATAAAAAAGCCCCAAAATTCCTTCAAATACAAGGAATTCTGGGGCTTTTATTTTTAGGATTAAATCCGAAGATTTAATACCTCGTAATTCTCAATTAAAACTTAAAGTTCGCACCCAAGTTCCACAAAATTGGTAACTGGTTGATGCGCTCGAACTTGATACGATCGAAGTAGAAGATATTCTCACGGTTGTACACATTGGTTGCACCAGCGGTAAATTCTAACAATGAACGCTCACCTGTTACAATGGTCTTCTTCAGGTTCATGTCTAAACGGTGGTAGTCGGGCAAACGGCCATTGTTGAGCTGTCCGAAAGCGGTTCCAAGTGTTCCATTGCTGGTGGTGAAGTTCGATCCCAAATCGCCACTAAGATTAATGTTCTCGTAGAAACCTTGCGTCTGGGTGAAAGGGAAGCCAGAACCATAGTTCCAACGAACATTCATTTCCCAATCGAGCTTCTTCCCGAAGGTGTAAGACACCAAGAAATTTACATTGTGGCGACGGTCCCACACCGGACTGTAATCAATCAATTCGTCCTCACGCGTAACTTTCATCAAAGAGTAAACCGCCCAAACATACAAACGCTTGTATTCGTATTTCAACACCACATCAACACCTTGCGATTGTCCGCGTTCTAAGATGTAATCCGATTTGTACACTGCAGGCTTATCGGCATTTGCAGGAATATCATCGTACAGCTTATTTCTATTGATGTTGGTGAGTTGGTTGAAGTTGAAGTAATATGCTTCAGCATTCAAAGTGAGGTACTTCGTAAGGTTACTTTCGAAACCAAGGATGAAGTGACGAGCCTTTTGCAATTTCGAATCAACGTCATCGCCCTTGAATTTGGAAGGCGAATTTTCAGGAGCAGAAAGGAAACCATAAAACAAGTTCACCACATCGCGGTCAGAAACTCCTGCAATAAGATTTTGAGAGTACATACCCGCAGCACCTTTCAAACGGAAGTTATTGGTTACATTAAGCTTGGCTCCAATTCTAGGTTCTGGAGATGCTTCTGCAAGTGATGCATAATATTGCAATCGGAAACTTGGTTCCAAAACAAGCTTCCCAAGGATTGCTTTGTAACGCATGTAAAGTCCGAGTTCGGAAGTGTTTTCCTCTTGCTTGATCTCACGGTTAACTTCGTTGAAGAAGGTGTAATCGGTCGAAAATCCGATGGTTTCAACACCCCACTGAAAATCGTTCTTGCCAAAGAAATACTTGAAGTTCAATCCGAGATTAAATCCACTAATTCGGCTGTTTCTCGACGGGCGACTAGCCTCATCCAAGGTGATTTGATAATCTGAATAACTCATCGAACCATCGAATACAAACCCACTGTTGTTAGGAATCAACACGAAACTTGTTCCTACACCGTATGTGTTCCAGTTGAGGTCTTGAAGACTGCGGTATTTCACCTTATCGCGGAAATTGAAGGCTGAAAGACCAAGCTTACTACCGTTTTCGCCGCTGAAGGAAAGTTTTCCGTAGAGGTCGGTGAAGTTGAATGGAAGTCCAGCGGTATCTACGTAAGGATAGAACAGATCGGCACTTTCTTTCAGGTAGGAAGTTCTTCCACTTACCATGAACGATGAACCAGCTGCAGAGTTTTCTTTCTGTTTTTTCAGTGGACCTTCGAGCTGCACTTTCGAAACAAATGGCGAAGCCGACACTTTTCCATGGATACCTTTTTTGTCACCATCTTTCGTGGTGATTTTCATGATCGATGAAACCCTTCCGCCGTATTCGGCGCCAAAGCCACCTGTGTAAACATCCACATTACGAATAACATCGGTATCGAACACCGAGAACAATCCGATCGAGTGGAAGGGATTGTAAATGATCATCCCATCAAGCAACACCTTGTTCTGGATAGGCGAACCTCCACGAATGTAAAGCTGTCCACCTTGATCTCCAGTAAATGTTACCCCAGGTAAAACTTGCAGGTATTGCGCCAAATCCGGCTCAGCTCCAATGGTTGGAAGCTTGTTCATTTCCTTCGTAGTGATCGTTGTTACCGAAGCACCCACGCGGTTTTGTTCGTTGTCTTTATCGCCAGAAATTTCGAATTCTTTCAAAAGCAGTTCCTTCTCTTTCAAATACAGATTCTGCTGTACGATTTGATTCGCTTTTACCGAAATCCTTTGGGACACAGAGTCGAAATTGATCGCCGAAACAGAAATCATGTAATCTCCAGCCGGTACCTTGGTGATAGAGTAAAATCCATTCACGTCGGTTTGCACGCCCATTGTGGTTCCTTTCAGAAATACATTGGTAAAAATAACCGGCTCTCCGTTTTTCTTGTTGAATACAAATCCTCGAACGGTTCCTGTTTGCGCTGAAGCCGTAATAACAGCCGCTAGCAAACAAATGGTAAGTAAAAATCTGTTGCGCATCCTATGTTTTGAAGGCGCCAAAGATATACTCTTTTCCTACTTGATGGCAGGAACATTTAACCCGTTTTATCGCTTTTTTAATCGGTAACGCACTCGTAAAAGGTGGAAGTCTTGTTGTCTCGCGCTTCATTTCCGCAAACATTCTCCTCTACATTGTTGTAAGTGCAGGTATATCCTTGGGCTTCGAGGAAAATTTTCCAAGAGTCTATCGAAGAACCATTCAAACTTTCATCGCCAGTACAACCCGATACAGTTGGCAGCGCAACAGCTGTGCAAATGCCACACTTTTTGGTGCAATCATAACATTTTTCACAACTTGATAGCGTTGTGGATAAAATAATAATTACACCTATACTGCTGAGGAATTTAAAGTTTTTGTTAAAATTTATCATTTTGGCAGCGTAAGATGTTGGGAAGAATTCTAATTATAGCCCTTTGTAGCTAATGTATAATTTGTAATTTTAAGTTGTCAAACTAAACTCAATGCTTATGAAATTTAACCGCTACCTCTTTGCGCTACTGCTGATTGTGGCTTCTGGTATAGGATCGTTGAAGGCTCAATGCCCTCAAAATTTTCTGCAGATCCAGCCTCAAATGAACGGTCAGCAGTTGGGCGCTGTTGTCATCAATCAAGGCAATGCAGCAATGCCCATCAGTCTCACTATTGATTTCGGCGACAATTCGGCGCCACTTAATCAAGTGATGACTTCTGCCTTTACTTGGCAACATAGTTATCAGGCACCTGGAACTTACTTGGTTTGTGCAATTGGTGAAGACAACAATGGTTGCCTTGATACAGTCTGCGTGCCTGTAGTTGCACAACCTTGCAGCCAAAATCAATTCAATGTTTATGCAGTCGATTCGTTGGTTGGAGAAGTAGTGTATATCTATCCTTATGTTACGGGTGGAACTCCTCCTTACACCTATTTAACAACTTCAGAATCAAACACAAGCACATCAAATCCTGCTGTTTTTGTTTATCCAAATGACGGAGCGCATGAGTATTGTGTAACCGTTTCAGATGCCAATGGATGTCAAGACACTTATTGTGATTCTACTTACACTGGGTGTATTTTCCCAGTTCCAACAACCTTCTCTGCAGTGCCTTTGCAAACCAATAACTTTGTGAATTTTGTTGGAACAGCTCAAGGAAATATTGTTTCCTACGAATGGAATTTTGGAGATGGCAACCTTGCCACTGGACCTACACAATTTCACGAATATGCTCAATCTGGCTTATACACAGTCTGTTTATCGGTTACCACCGAAGATGGTTGCACAGGTCAATACTGTCAAGTTGTATATGCGGGATTTAATTGTCAGCAAAGCCCAATCGTTTCCAATTTAACCTATCAAATTTCAGGTGATACCGTGATGGTTTACCCACAAACTACTGGAGGCTGCGGAAATTATACATACCAATGGACTTCCACTGGTGGACAATATATGGGAGGAAACAATCCTGCCATGTTCTTTTTCCCAAACAATGGAACATTCCAAATTTATACTAGTGTAGCTGATGGATGCAGTTGTTCGAATGTATCGAGTGTTTTCGTAACCCTTGGATGCAACCAGCAAGCAACATCAACTATCATTATGGGATCAAGTTCTGTAGTGACAACATGTAGCGCAAATTTCTACGACAGTGGCGGGTTAACTGGGAATTATTTAAACAATCAAACCCAGACCCTTACAGTTTATCCTGCAACAGTAGGAGGTCATCTTTCGGTTACCTTCAACAGCTATTCTTTGGAAGATAACTACGATTATCTAACCATCTACAATGGAACCAATATCAATTCTCCAATTTTAGCTACGCTCAACGGAAACGCTACTTCACCGGTAACTTACACTTCTACAGCAGCCAACGGAGCGTTAACTTTCCTTTGGGAATCTGATGGTTCGGTGGTGGAATCTGGTTGGAACGCTACGATTTCTTGCAATGCCATCAACATCGCTTCAACTATCGTTGGCGGAACAGCAGCAGTATTTAATGTAGAATCAAACTTAAATAATATCGAAAGTTACGCATGGACTTTCGGAGGAATCGCTTCATCCAATTTGCCGAACCCGATCAACACTTTTCCTGACGGTGGAATGTACCAAGTTTGCTGTACGGTAACAACTACCGACGGCTGCATTTACAGCACATGCGAATGGGTGAATATTCCTTGTCTATTTCAAGCTGAACTTCAAACTTCAGTGGTTGGAAACGTGATGCAGGTGGTGATCCCGAACATGAATCCAAATTATTACTACTCGTTGTACATTCCAAATAGCAACCAATCATGGATGCAGGTAACCAACGATACATTGTCATATACATTTATGAATCCAGGTGTTTATGATGTTTGCCTGTATGCCGATGGAAACTGTTTCGATTCAACTTGCACCACAGTAACTATTTCTGGTGAAGGTGTTGATACCCTTTCAGGAACGCTTTGGAACGATACTGATGGTGATGGTTATTTCGATGATACTGAGCTGCCGATATCAAATGGATATGTGTATGTGTGTGCCGGAACTGATTCCTTGAATTGTCAATGGGCAATTACAGATAGCAATGGAAACTACACTGTGTATGTGTTCGATGGTGTTTATACAATTACTGCTTATGCGAACCAGTCTTTTGCAGTGCAAACCTTCCCAGTTGGTGCACAAGGCTACACTTACACGGCATCGGGTGGTGTAAATCAGAGCAATTTCAACTTCGGTTTCCAAAACCAAGCGGTTACTATCAGTGGAAATGCTTACAACGATCTCAATGGCAATGGAATGCGCGATCCAAACGAACCAGGCATGCCTAACAAATTGATTTACGTTGGCAACACTTGGACCTATACCAATGCCAATGGAGATTATACGCTTCAATTGTTACCGGGAACCTACGTGATCACCATCTCTTCATTGCCTTCAGGTTATGTGCTTACCGAGCCTACAACGAATCCTCCTGGTTACAATGTAACAGCAACCACAGGTAATACTTACACAGGCTATGATTTTGGTTATTATGCCGATCCTACTTTGCAAGATTTAAGTGCATCGATTTACAACATTTCAACAGTAACTCCAGGTTTCCCTGTGATGAATTCACTTTCTTACTGCAATCAAGGTGCAGTGGCACAAAGCGGAACTTTCACACTGTATTGGGATCCATTGTTGGCGATTGCCTCTCAAAATGTGTTCAACCCACAGCCGAGTTCATTCGATGCGGCAAACAATACTGCATCTTGGAATTTCAGCAATCTCGCGGCTGGAGCATGTTCTTACATCTACTGGAATTCTTCAGCGTCAGTTTCGTTGGCACTTGGAACTTCAATCACCAACTTGGTGATGGTTACTCCATTGAATGATTACAATCCGAACAACAACATCGATACAACGCACCAAACCGTTGTAGGATCTTGGGATCCAAACGATAAGCACGGAACTCCTTATGGTGAAGGTGAAGAAGGAAGCATCCTTCCAAACACAAGAATCAGCTACACCGTACGCTTCCAAAATACAGGAACAGCTCCAGCGGTGAACGTAGTGTTGGTGGATACCATCTCTACCGATTTCATCCTCGAAACGCTTACGATGAATGCATCATCTGATCTTTACCAAATGACCTTGGATCCTCAAACCCGTGTAATTCGTTGGGTGTTCAATGGCATCATGCTTCCAGATAGCACTTCCGACCCAATTGGAAGTATCGGATTTGTAAACTTCAGCATTTCACCACAGCTCAATCAACCTGCTGGTACAAGATTGGAGAATTTCTGCGACATCTATTTCGATTTCAACGAACCTATCCGTACCAACACATCGGTGCATACAATCGATATCCCTACAGGAATCGAAGCCAATGCATCAACCATGGTGAATGTGTTCCCGAATCCTTTCAATGGAACTACACAGTTTGTAATCCACACAGCTGATAAGCAGGACGCTGATGTAACGATTCACAATGTATTGGGATCATCGATTGCGAAGTTCAATGCTGAAAATGGTAAACCAACCATGTTCGATGCTTCAGGGTTATCATCAGGCGTTTATTTCTACACAGTAACAAGTGCCGGAAAACAAACTACTGGTAAATTGATCGTGAGATAAACAAGATTTTTCGTTGCAAGAAAGGGCTGCCGATTTCGATTGGTGGCCCTTTTTATTTTTGAGGAATTTGAAGCTGCATTTCCACGAGGTCGAATCCTGTTGACCAGAAATCCTCTATACGGTTTGATTCCTTGAATCCAGCTTTTTCATAAAACCGGTTGGCTAGCTGAGAAGTCCTCACCCAAACAGTGTCAATTTTGAAATGATCTTTTAGGTAATTGAGCCGATGCGTTACCAATGATCCTCCCAATCCTTTTCCTTGAAAGTCGGGGTGAACAATATCCCAACTGAGCCAAGCTTGTTCGGGTGTATTTTTGAAATTGATGCCACCACAAGCCACTACAATTTGATCAATGCAAATTACAAAGTAGTGTTCTCGTTCAAATTGAAGATATTGTTCGAAATCCTTTACTTCGGTTTCCGCAAATGATGATGGGATGTTGAGGTTCAACAATTCCAAAACACGCGTTGTGTCTGATTGTGTAAATTCTCGAACCACCATGGGAAATCAGCTTCCCATTTCAACTATCCGATCGAATTCTTCCACCTTCAAAGGCATCACACTTAAGCGCCCTTGGCGGATGAGTCCGATATTGGCAAGCATTGGATCTTGCTTCATTTGCGCAAGTGAAACTGGCTTTTTGAGTGCTTTGTAAGGTGCCAAATCCACAACAACCCATCTTGGATCATCTATCGTAGGATCGGGGTAATGTTCCTTCAAAACCTTCGCAATTCCGACTACTTCCATGCCTTCGTTGCTGTGGTAATACAACACGAGGTCGCCTTTTTTCATCGCTTGCAGATTGTTTCGTGCTTGGTAGTTGCGCACGCCATCCCAGAATGTTTTTCCATCCTTCACAAATTGGTCCCAGGCATATTTCACCGGTTCCGATTTTACCAGCCAGTAATTCATCAGTGTATTATTTTGAAAACGAGTTCTTTCATGAGTTTGCCTGCATCATTGTCCGACGCATTCCAGCCTTTGCTTCGCATGTCGTAATCGCGTAAATGGTGAATGATTTTGATCACTTTTCCCGGCGAATAGTTTCTTGCCATGGTTTCATATTCACGCATGAAATATGGATTTACGCCCATCTCTTGTGCCATGTTACTGGTTTTGCCCGTGCTCTTTAACCAATGGTACTGAAGCGATCGCATGAAAAAGGTGAGCAGCGTTGGCAACACCATTTGAATGGGCAAAACTTTCTCTTGTTGCCCCATAAAGAAGGCGATTTTATTGGCTTTTAAGATGTTTTTAGTGGCCAAGGCATTTTGTAATTCGAATGCAGTGTACTCTTTACTAACACCAACCGATTCTTCAACATCACGTTCGGTGAATTCGTAGCCTGGTTGATGGTTGAGCATCAATTTGTCGGCTTCGTTGGTTACTTTATCGAGTTCATTTCCGAGCGATTCTGCAAGTAAAATTGCAGCCCGCGCATTGATGTGATAGCCTCGTTTCTGGAAGTATCCAGATGCCCACTCAGGAATTTTTTCATCCTTCATTTTGCTCGATTCTACCATCACGTATTCATTGGCAGCATCGTAGAAAGACTTTTGCTTTTTCGGTGCAGGAGCCTTTTTCTCACCTGGCGGAAGAATTGCCACTGGCTTAACCGCCTTTTCTTCTGCACCACCTTCCGAAACAGCACGCTTGGGCACTTTTACGCCTCTGAAAAACAAAACCAAAATTGTATTTGGATTGGGCTTTTCAATGTAGGAAACCATGCGTTGAAACACATCTGGTCCGGGGCGTTTCATGGCTTGTGCTTCCTTAACAATAGTTACTTGGTACTCTGCCATCATCGGAAATCGGCGGGCAGCCACAACAACATCTTCCGGAGAAACATCAGCGCCGTAAAGTACAGTGAAGTTGAATTCCTTCTCGTCAGGGTTCAAGATATTGTCTTCCATATACTTCACGAGCTGTTCGTTGTAATATGGCTCGTCGCCATGAAACACATACACTGGAGAGAATTTTCGGGCCTTGAGGTCTTTTAGAACGGCTTCAACTTTCATGGGTACAAAGTAACCGGAAAAATCGACCTGATGGGTCGGAAGTTGTCAACGGTGCTGTGAATATCGCTGTGAATTGTGTGTGAGAAATGTAACTTCGCTCAATGGAACTATTTACGATTAAAACCGAGCGACTCACGTTGAGGTTGATCAATCCAGCAGTTTTTCATTGGGCATTTAAGGAATTGTCGGATGCAGAAATTTGCTCGCTTTTTCAATTCAAGGAAGAGGCCGAATTGCTTGCTGCAAAGGCGCGTTATGCTGAAGGGATTGAATCGTGGTGGTTTAAATTTGCATGGTTTCAAATTTTTAGGTCGGATGATATGAAATACCTTGGCTGGTGCGGCTATCATACCATTGTTGTAAATCACCAACGGGCGGAAATTGGATATGAGCTGCTCGCTGAAGAGGAGCGGAACAAAGGATACATGGGAGAAGCCTTAAAAAAGGTGATTCAATATGGCTTCGAAGACTTGAATTTAAATCGAATTGAAGCGCTAACAAGTCTCGAAAATGAGATTTCTAAAAAGCTAATCCTGGCTAACGGATTTGTGCACGAAGGCGAATTAAAAAGCCATTATTTGAAAAATGACGAATTCGAAAATTCTGTTTTTTTCGCACTAATTAGACATAACTACCGAAAATAAACCACCAGTTTCCTTTATTTCTGATGGCAAATTCGATTCATTATTTATCAGTTTTTTCTGCTTGCTTTTCAATAGGAACAACAACTGCCGAAATTTTGTGATATCTCGCATAGCCTTCGTTGTACCAATGCCCTGGATCGCTCGTTAAATCGCCAAAAAACATTGTATAAGGTATTTTTCTAATTGGATTTAATACCAAGGTTTTATACGGAGCTGTTTTTTTATGAATAGCAGTTTTTTCTGATCTTTCGGTTAATTCTTTCCTGAATTCATGTACCATTTTCACATCCGAAAGCGCACCTCGAAGTCGGCTGTTGTAACTCGCTTGCCAAAGAACAATACAAAACAACATTCCACGAAGTACAAACGATTGTGGGATTTCGATTTTTAATTTTTGCAGAATTAAAGGTGTAATTCCGATAGTCCAAACAGAGAAAAATAAAAACACAACATCATGCAATCGGCCTGGTGGTTGCGTCATGCCAGTTCCCCAGAAAAATGGGAAATACATCAATGGGATGATTAAAATACCTAAACCGGCAAAAATTAATTTGATGGGATGGATTTTAATATCAGACTTCATTTTAATTCCGATGCCAATACTGAGTGCCACCAACAACAAAGGCGTAGATCGACTCCAGTCGCGGATAACGTACCACATCATCGACAAACTGTGATTCACCGCAAACGATAAATTAGCCACCGGATTTCCAGCCGTTTCAGTGAAATATTCCATTCTGTATCTGCTGCCTGGCGCCAACAATTCTATTCCTGCTCCCAACAGAAAAACAGCCACAACTAACCAGTATTTGCGCAATTGGGGCTGATCGATTGGAAATACAAGTGCCAATACAAATCCCATGATCAACACGTTGATTTCATTGGTTCCTGCGATAAAAAATGGTAAAATAAAGTAAACCGATTTTACGAATTTATTGGGCTCTTTCTTGAAATGTAAAACCATCCAAAGTGCGATCATTGCCAAACCAGGCTGATAAGCGATCATACCGGTGAACCAGTATATGATTTCTGAAGGGTAAGGTAGGAAGCAAAGCCAGAATGTTCCTAGAATGACACCTACTGAAACATGGTTAAATGAAGATCCATAAATCCTTTGCAGGATTTTGCCAACCTGAAAAGCTGTAAACCAAAGCATCGAAATACCTAGAATGCCAGTAATTGCCGGGCCAACGGTTTCGCCCAATTGCAGCGGATTTAAACAAAATGCCAAGAAGTGCGAAACAAATCTTCCGCTCCAATTGAGATAATAATGGTAAACAGCCTCAAATGGTCCAAACCTTTGCAATAAATAATAATCGTAATAATCATCGCTGGCAGCCATGTTGTTTAGGGCAAGCCAAACAAATGGAGCCGAAACTAAAAATGCAGCCGCAATCCAAGTGATTTTTTTTAGGATTTCGGATTTTTTCATTTTCGAAATCTCGATTAAATCCAACGGCCGTTCAGCATTACTTTATCTACCAATTGGGTTCCAAATGCATAGGGTAAAAATGCAATGGATGGAATTTCGTGGCTCACAAATAAATTGGCTTTTTTCCCTTTAGTGATGCTTCCTAATTCTTGCTGCACATTCATCGCATAAGCCGAATTTATTGTTGCAGCATTGATGGCTTCTTCAGGCAACATGCGCAAATTCACACAAGCAAGACTTAAGATAAATTGCATTCTTCCAGAAGGAGATGAACCTGGATTGTAATCGCTTGCAAGTGCTACAGGTAAGCCTGCTTGAATCATTTCACGTGCAGGTGGTTGTTTCAACCGCAAGAAAAATGCAGTAGAGGGCAGTAAAGTCGGCATGGTGTTGCTATTGAGGAGCACTTCCATTTCTTCTTCGCCAGTATATTCTAAGTGATCAACACTTCGGGCATCGAATTTCACACCTACTTGAATGCCACCAGAATAGTCGAGTTCGTTGGCGTGAATTTTTGCTTGTAAACCATACTTTGCAGCGTTTTCGAGGATTTCGGCAGTTTCATCAACTGTGAAAAAACCTTTGTCGCAGAACACATCCACAAAATCCGCTAAGCCTTCACTCGCCAATTGTGGCAGCATTTCTTGGGTAACTTTTTGGATGAATGCTGAACGGTTTCCCTTGTATTCCGCCGGCAAGGCGTGGGCTCCTAAAAATGTTGCTTTTATAGTAAGTGGCGTTGTTTCCTTCAAACGACGAATTACACGAAGCATTTTAATTTCATCTTCAGTGCTTAATCCATAACCACTTTTAATTTCTACAGCCCCAGTTCCATAGGTCATGATTTCCTCAGCTCGAACCAATGCTTGGCGGTACAATTCGTCTTCGGAAGTTTGCTGAAGTCTAGCCGCAGAGTTTAATATTCCTCCGCCACGACGGGCAATTTCTTCATAACTCAGCCCATTGATTTT
This sequence comes from Chitinophaga pinensis, assembly GCA_945883545.1. Lineage (GTDB taxonomy): Bacteria > Bacteroidota > Bacteroidia > M30B66 > M30B66 > CAMCXT01. Next base: position 40,142 of record CAMCXT010000004.1, read on the forward strand.
ATCTACAAATTCACTTTCACGACTGCCCGCATAAACGATATGTGTATGCGAATCGCACCAACTTGGAAAAACGAATCTTCCTTTGCAGTCGTAGGTTTCAGCACTTCTTTCAGGACAATTTTCCATGGTTCCGTAATCGCTGATTTTTCCATCTTTCACCAACAACCAGGCGTTAGAAATTGAAGGCAAATGCGCCATTTCTGCTCCTTTTACCATAGTAAGTGCAGGTTCGCGAACTTGAATTAATTGTCCAATATTTACCAGTAAAACCTCCATCGGTCGTAAGAATTTTGTGCGAGTTTAGTTAAAATTGCTGATTCGATTTGCATCCTATTTTTATTCAGGTAAAAGTGAAATTTCACCATGCGAAAATCTAAATTCCTGATTTGATCTATCCAATAGGATGAGCTTTCCTTGGTGGTCGCATCCTGTAATTTTTCCTTCAAAAATTCGATCATTCGATTGCCACGATTGCCATTCATCCCGTTTCCAAAGTGCATAGTTGAATGCTTCCTCGATTTGATCAATTTTCCCAGATTTCAATCGCAAGTACCATCCTTCCAAAAAAGAGGATAAGGTTGCAAGCACATGCTTTACATCGACTGTTGCACCAAGTTCAAGTTTCAATGAAACAGGATTCCCAGAACCTTCTTCGAAATTCTCTTGGTTCACGTTGAAGCCAATCCCTGCCAAGGTGCTGACAATCTGTCCTGCGTGGACGGCGTTTTCTACCAAGATCCCTGACAGCTTCTTGTTTTCCAATAAAATATCGTTTGGCCACTTAATTCGAATGAAACTTCCTGGGCAAAATGCTTCCGCAGTGTCGTGAACCGCCAAAGCAATTGCCTTATTGAGGAGGAATTGGTCCTTCAGCAGCAGCCAATTTGGTTTAAGAATGAAAGTGCAAAGCAGGTTTTCACCTGGCGTACTTTTCCAGGTATTCGAACGCTGTCCACGCCCAGAAGACTGGTAGTTGGCTGTCACAACAGTGCCCTCCGGCGTGCCAACCTGACGCAGCATTTCAGCGGCATAATTGTTGGTTGAGGCCGTTTCGTTCAAATGAATATGATTCCTGCCAATAAACAAGGTTTCCACACCGGCAGAAATACTAAATTTGCGCGACATATTACTCATCAAACTGAATGAAAAAAAAGGCAGAAGTTCTTGCCAAGGACGAAAATCAAATGATGCTTGATAGCATTGTTAAAGGCATAGAAGAAAAAAAAGGCAACAATATTCAAATCTTCGATTTACGCGAGATTGGTTATGCTGTATGTGATTATTTCGTGATTTGTAACGCAGATTCAGGCACTCAAGTAGATGCCATCGCTTATTCTGTAGAACATGAAGTGAAAGTAAATACAGGAAGATCACCTTGGAAAAGTGAAGGATTCGAAAACAGAGAATGGATCCTCGTGGATTACTCTAATATCGTTGTTCATGTTTTCCAAACTCAAATTAGAGAATTTTATAAACTTGAACGTCTTTGGGCTGACGCCATAGTGAAAGTGATTTCACCAGAAGTCGAGTAATACCAAACTTTAAGCGTCTTCGTTTGTTTCGTTCGAAGCGCATACCGCACATAAAATGGCCAACCAACCAGAACCAAACAACACCGAAGGCAATAAGCCCCAAGGCAATAAACTCGGAAAAAAGCTCTTCCCAACATCCAGTAAAGGTCGCACCGGCGGTCCAGGCGGAAACAATTTCTACTGGATTTACGGTATCATCATCCTGCTTTTTATTGGAAGTTATTTCTACAACACAGGAACTTCCTCACGTGATGTGTCAACTGAGAAGTTCAGCGAAATGCTCTCCAATGGTGATGTTAAGGAAATTACTGTTGTTAACCGAGAATTTGCAGAGATCACCATCCGCAAGGAAAAACTCTCCGATCCCAAATACCGCGATCTAAAATCGCCTTCAATGTCTGTGTCGGCCGATAAAGGTCCACACTACGTTTACAACATCGGATCTATCGAAGAACTCAGCAAGCAAATCGAAGAATCGCAGGTTGCCATCACCGATCCCAAATTAAAAGTAAAACCCAACTACACTTCCCGTAAAAACTGGGGAGGAGAAGTAATTTCTTGGGTGATCTTACTTGGTGTTGTTTTCCTATTTTGGATGCTACTGATCCGCAGAATGGGCGGCGGCGGCGGCGGCGGTCAAATCTTCAACATCGGAAAAAGCCGCGCACAACTTTTCGACAAAGACACATCGGTATCTATCACATTCGACAATGTAGCCGGATTGGATGAAGCCAAAGTGGAAATCAAAGAGATCGTCGATTTCCTTAAGAATCCTAAAAAATACACGACCCTTGGAGGTAAAATTCCTCGTGGTGCATTGCTAGTTGGCCCTCCGGGGACAGGTAAAACGCTTCTTGCCAAGGCCGTTGCAGGCGAGGCACAGGTGCCGTTTTTCTCCCTTTCAGGATCCGACTTCGTAGAAATGTTTGTGGGCGTGGGTGCTTCCCGCGTTCGTGATCTTTTCAAGCAAGCCAAGGAAAAAGCACCAGCGATTATCTTTATTGATGAGATCGACGCGATCGGTCGTGCCCGTGGAAAAAATCCAATGGCAGGTGCAAATGATGAGCGCGAAAATACACTCAATCAGCTTCTTACCGAAATGGATGGATTCGGCACCAACAGTGGTGTTATCATCTTAGCTGCAACCAACCGTGCTGATATTCTCGATAGAGCGTTGTTGCGTCCAGGTCGTTTCGACCGTCAGATTTATGTAGAGCTTCCAGACTTAAACGGAAGAAAAGAAATTTTCAAAGTACACTTGAAGCCTGTGAAAACAGACGATAGTTTGGATATTGATTTCTTGTCTAGACAAACACCAGGTTTCTCAGGTGCCGATATTGCCAATGTTTGTAATGAAGCGGCTTTGATTGCAGCACGTAAAAACAAGGATTTCGTTGGTAAACAAGATTTCTTGGACGCTGTCGACAGAATTATCGGTGGTTTAGAAAAGAAAAACAAGATCATTTCTCAACATGAGAAAGAAGTGATTGCTTACCACGAAGCAGGCCATGCCACAACTTCATGGTTGCTAGAACATGCATCACCACTGGTAAAAGTAACTATCGTACCACGCGGTCAATCGTTGGGTGCTGCTTGGTACCTTCCAGAAGAACGTCAGATTACCACTTTCGACCAGATGCTCGATGAAATGTGCGCTGCACTTGGCGGGCGTGTTGCTGAAGACATCATTTTCGGAAAAGTGTCGACTGGTGCGCTAAGCGATTTGGAGAAAATCACTAAACAAGCGTATGCTATCGTGACCATTTACGGATTGAACGAAAGAATTGGAAACATCAGCTATTACGATTCTACTGGGCAGTCGGAATATTCATTTGGGAAGCCTTACAGTGAGAAAACGGCTGAAGCAATCGATGAGGAAGTGAAGAAACTCGTTGATATGGCTTATGCGCGTACCAAGGTGATCCTCACCGAAAACAAAGACAAGCTTACCATGCTGGCCACGAAGTTGCTCGAGCAAGAAGTGATTTTCAGAGAAGATTTGGAAGACATTTTCGGTATTCGCCCGTTCGATAGAGACCAAGAAGGTAACTTCACCGCTGGTGAGATGTCGAAAGCTTTCAAGGAAGACAAACAACACCAAGCTGATCAGGCTATTATTGCTGATGCAAAAGCAAAATCTGAATTGCCATCGGAAGTTGTTGAAAGCTCCGAGAAAACCGACAACGAACCATCATCATCAAATTAAACTGGATACATTATGGAACTTAACTGGAAATTGATTCTCTCAGATTCTGATAGTCACCACGTGCGTTTGATGCAATCTGTGCTCGAAAGTGAAGGTCTGCAAACCAGCATGATAGATCATTCTGATTCAGCTTTTCCTTCAACTGCAGAATCTGAATTGTATGTTCTGGAGGCCGATTTTGAAAAGGCTTCTGCCATCATTGCTGATCAAAAGTAAGATCGAGCCTTGCGGACGAGGATAATTACCGGAATACTCTTCGGAATAGCACTTATCGGTGGGATTTTATTTTCACAGTACACTTTTGTTGTGCTGTTGTTGGCGATCCTATTTATCGGTCAGCGTGAGTTGTTTCAATTGCTCGTCACTCCTGCGATTGATGCCAAACCTAGTCGATTTTTATCTACGCTTTTAAGCCTCACCGTTTTTGGTGGTTTTATCTTTTTTCCGGTATTAGACAATGCCATCGGGATAAGCCCTTTAAATTATTATCTGTATTTCTCTTCCATCATTTTGTTGATTTCGGCATTGATGGTTTATGAACTGTTTCGCGCAAGTGCAACGGCCATTCAAAACATTGCAGCTGCATTTCTAGGGCCTGTTTATCTAGCAATTCCATTGGGATTCCTAGTATTGATTGCCATTTATCCTGACGGAGGATTTCATCCGTGGACGGTCCTGTTCTTTTTCTTTTTCATGTGGTCGTCCGATACGGGTGCTTATTTCACGGGAAGATTCTTTGGAAAAACCAAGCTTCTCGAACGCTTATCGCCCAAGAAGACCATCGAAGGATTTTTTGGAGGAATGATCGTCGCTGCATTGATGGGAATTGCCGCTTGGAGTGTTTTGGGGATGATTCCTTTGTGGACTTGGATGCTAATCGGTGCATTGATGGCATTTACCGGAACGGCTGGTGATCTTTTCGAATCGATGCTGAAACGTCAAGCTGGCATCAAAGATTCTGGGAATCTACTTCCCGGTCATGGTGGGGTTTTAGATCGTTTCGATTCCACATTCCTTTCTGCACCATTGTTTTGGTTGCTCCTCAAATTGTCGGATTTTATCTAATACGGTTCATCCGTTTGCAAGGATGGTTCAGAATCAAGAATCGACACTTTGTCGGATTTTGAATATGTAATTTATAGATCAAGCACACTTTTGTGGAATAATCTTAAAATTATGTCTACACCACATTTCTCAATTCGAATCATTGTAGCCCTGATCTTCTTTTCGGGCAGCATTTCTGCACAAACTATTCTTCAAACCATCCGCGGAAGCGTTTCAGAAAAAGGCACCCAAATGCCCATTCCAGGTGCAGCTATAATTATCGAAGGAAGTTCGCCACTAAAAGGTACAACCACCGATTTAGATGGTAAATTCAGGTTGGCTGAAGTTCCAGTTGGTAGGCCAACCATAAGAATTTCGATGGTTGGTTATAGCGCTGTTCGATTGAGCAATATTGTTCTTACTTCTTCGAAGGAATTGTTGCTAACAATTGAATTGGATCCTCAGGTTATTGTTGGAAAGGAAGTTGAAATTGTAGCACGCATGGACAAAGACAAGCCACTCAATGAATTGTCGGTTGTGAGTTCAAGAACCTTTTCGGTTGATGAGGCTCAACGGTATGCAGGAAGCTTCGGAGATCCCGCTCGATTGGTAACCAGTTTTGCTGGTGTAGTTGCCGGAAACGACCAACGAAACGATATCGTGGTTCGTGGAAATTCACCTTTGGGAATTCTTTGGAGATTAGAGGGGATCGATATTCCATCGCCAAACCATTTTTCTGGTTCTGGAACTTCAGGAGGTGCAGTTTCGGCATTGAACACAAATTTGTTGGCGAACAGCGACTTTAGTTCTGGTGCTTTTGCAGCCGAATATGGCAATGCAACATCAGGTGCATTTGATGTGAAAATGCGCAATGGAAATAACGAAAAACATGAATTTATTGGACAAATTAGTTTCAATGGATTTGAATTTGGCGCTGAAGGCCCGTTGGGAAAAAAAGGCAAAGCATCCTACATGGCTTCATACAGATATTCAACACTTGGAGCTTTTGATGCAGTTGGAATTGAATTCGTTAAAGGAGGAGTGCCGCAATACCAAGATTTAAATTTTAAATTCAACTTTCCGCACAAAAAAGGATATACATCCATATTCGGGATTTTAGGAACGAGCGATATCTTCTTTCCAGGCGAAGTCGATAGCTTAGTCTGGAAAGATTCTCCAGATGATCAGCAAGACTTAAGAAATGGCTCTGATGTGGCTGTTTTAGGGCTAAATCATCTCATATTTTTAAATACGAACAATACATTAAAATTCACGGTTGCAGGTACTGGAAATAAGTTCAGAACGCTAGTAGATTCAATTACTCCAGACTATTCTAAAATTGAGGATTTTAGTTCAGCTATTACGGAAAACAAATTGCTGCTAAACACCGTGCTTAATTCAAAATTGAGTCAAAGATTATTTCTCAGAAGTGGATTTATTTTTAGTAGAATGTTTTATGAAAATGATGTACGACTTTTCAATAGCAGCAAAGGAATTTCAGAATCCTTGATCAATTTCAAAGGTAATGGAGACTTGTTGCAAGCATACAGTCAGTTACAAATAAAAGCTTCCGAAAAGTGGACTTTTAACCTAGGCTTGCATGGTATTCACTTTTCGATCAATCAGAAAACCTCTATCGAACCTCGAGCTTCAGTTAAGTTCCAAGCGGCTTCCAATCAATCGATTAGTTTAGGTTATGGTCGTCACAGCAGGGTGCTGCCGATTAATATTTATTTAAGAGAAACAATCGCTTCGGATGGAACCACCAGTAGAACCAACGAGGACCTTGATTTATTGATGGCCGATCATTTGGTTTTAGGATACGACTGGTTAATCAAAGAGAATTTACGCTTGAAATCGGAAGTTTACTATCAGCAATTGAGTAAAGTAGGGGTTCAAGATGGCCGTTCATCATCACTTTCGGTATTGAATTTCGGTTCCGATTTCGGCGATGTAATTGGTCCAGACAGTTTGGTAGGCAAAGGTTCAGGAGAAAATATTGGTGTCGAATTGACTTTGGAAAAGTTTTTTAGTAAGAATTACTATTTCCTAATTACTGGTAGCATTTACGATAGCAAATACAAGGGTTCTGATGGAGTTGAAAGAAATACAGCATTCAACAATCAATTCGCCTTAAATGTATTGGCAGGAAAGGAGATTCCAGTAGGAAAAAGCAAGCAAAATACACTTGTTTTTAGCTTTAGAACTGTGGCTACTGGTGGCATGTGGACTTCTCCAATCGATTTACAAGCATCACAAGTTGCAGGAACAGAAGTTCGAGTTGAAAGTCAGGCCAACATGCAACAATTGAAAGATTATTTTAGAACAGATATTCGAATTGGCTTCAGACGAAACAAAAAGAAATTTTCGGAAGAATATGGATTTGATATTCAAAACGTATTTAACCGTCAAAATGTGTTTAGCGAAAGATTCAATCCATTGTCGGGCAACATTATTAGCAACAATCAAGTTGGTTTTTTCCCAATGGCATTGTACCGAATTACATTTTAATAATCATTCAGCTATTTTAGAAATTACCTAAATTCATCACCATGGAAGCAACCAAAATTGGGCTCTACTTGCACATTGCAGGCGGTATGCTCGGACTGATCACAGGTTTTGTCAATACCCTAAACCGCAAAGGATCAACATTTCATCGTAACTCAGGTAAAGCGTATGTTTTATCGATGTTTGTGGCAACTTTATCTGGGGTTTTGCTTGCTTTTTTGAAGGAAAATCAATTCCTTTTTTTAATTGGAATTTTTAGTTTTTACTTGTGTTTTTCAGGATGGAGAGTACTTAATTATCAATCATTGCAGCCATTTAAAGCCAAGAAAATTGATATAGTGGTGGCTTCAATTACTGTGCTTTTTTCAGTTTTTATGATTTTTACTGGAATCTATGATATTGCAACAAGTAAAATCGTCATTAATCCAGTATTACTAATCTTTGGTTCAGGTGGTTTGTTTATTTCTGTAGCTGATTTGAAAAAGTTTTTACAATCTTCTCAATCAATTCCGGAACCTTTAAATTGGCTTTATACTCATGTGGCTCGGATGGGAGGTTCTTACATTTCAGCTGTTACTGCTTTTATTGTAGTTAATATCACTTCATTGCCTCCATTAATTTTGTGGTTAGGACCAAGTTTAATTGGTACTATCTTTATCACCTATTCTATCAGAAAATTGAAAATACAAAATCAATGATATTTCTGTAAAATCATCTTATATGAAAGGGATTTTCCGCCAAGGTAAGTACTCTATATTCATCGACTTAATCATCATGTTGGTGGTGGGTTGTTTGATTATATTTTACTTCAGCACCAGTAATTTTTTAAGTGGAAAGGGGAGTTCTGAATATGCATCTCATGCTGGATTTTCAATATTAATCACGTTCACACTTTACTTTTTATTTCGATGGATGTTCGGTTTTTTAAATGCGAATTTTCCATGGAAAGAGTCAATTGCTAAGCGATTAATGATCGAAATTCCGTTGATCCTTGCAATTTCAGTTGGAGCAATGATGGCCTTCACACTCATGTGGAACGGAATTCTTGGAAGAGAAACAGTTTCTGCAGAGCTATTTACGAATTGTACGATTGCTTTGTTGGTTTCACTGATTGTTAATTTGTTTACTGAAGGTTCTAATTTGTTTAAATTGTATCGTGAATCAGCGGTTGGTGTGGAGGTTCTAAAGCGTAAAACCTTGGAATCGCATTTTGAAACTTTGAAAAGTCAGGTTGCACCGCATTTTCTATTTAATAGTTTGAACACTTTAATTGCATTAATCGATGAGAATCCGCAAACTGCAAAAGATTTTGTTCAGCATTTGGCCAACTACTATAGATATTCGATGCAGATTAATTCCCGCGAAACTGTAGAATTAGACACTGAATTAAATTTGGTTCGGAATTATATCTTTTTACTTACCAGCCGTTTTGGTGATAATCTAAAGGTCCAGTTCCCTGATAAATCAAGCGATTTCGATAAACATGTTATTCCACTGGCTATTCAATTGTTGGTCGAAAATGCGGTGAAGCACAATATTATATCTTCCTCTAAACCACTGCATGTTTCAATCTTAATTCAGCAGGAAGTGCTTATTGTGAGAAACAATTTGCAAAAGAAAGATGCCTCTGAATTTTCGAATCGATTGGGTTTATCGAATATTCAGAATAGATATGAAATTGTATCTGGAAAATCGATTGTCGTTCAAGAAACACAGGATCATTTTGAAGTTCAATTACCTTTATTAAATAGATAATATGCATTTATTGATTGTAGAAGACGAGCCTCTCGCAGCAAAACGGTTGTATGGATTGATTGAAGAACTTAATATCGATTTTTCGAAAGTTTCATTTTGCGATAGCATCGAATCAGCTGTAAAGTTTTTTCAGCAATCTGCCTTGCCCGATTTGGTATTTATGGACATAGAACTCGCAGATGGTAGAAGCTTTACCATTTTTGAGCAAGTGCAAGTGAATTGCCCCGTCATTTTCACAACAGCATATGATGAACATGCGTTGGAAGCTTTCAAAGTGAATTCTATCGATTACTTGCTCAAACCAATTGAACCCAAGGAGCTACAGCGAGCAGTAGAGAAATGGGAAACCTTCCATTTGAAATCCAATGTGGATGGCGAATTGGCACGTTTTAATCAACTCATCCATCGTTTACAATTAAATCAAGAATACCGATCAAGAATCGTTGTGAGCAAATCGGATAGCTTGATCCCTCTTGATATGCAAGATGTTGCATGGATTTATGCTGAAGATAAATTAAACTTTATTGGCACATTTAACAGAGATGTTTATCCGATCAACCAATCGCTCGATGAACTGCATCGTGAAATGAATCCAATGGATTTTCACCGTGCAAATAGATCATTGATTGTGCACCGTAAGGCGATCATTAAAGCCAGTTTTCACTTCAATGGGAAGCTCAAATTGCACTTGAATCCTGATCCTGAAATGGAAGTTTTTGTGAGCCGCGAACGAGCTCAAGCCTTCAAAAACTGGCTCGGAGCTTAAGCGCTTGGAGGCTCGATTGGAAAGTTTAGTTTTGCAAGTTCAAGCTTGATCTTTTGCTCTACAAATTTTCACATTTCATTATAGGCTTCTGGATGCGTGTGCATTTTAGAAGGATTTTCGTAAAAACGATTGCCAACATTCCCCGGAAAGGTCCTGTATTGTTGTCGTGTAACCATGCAAATTCTTTTTTGGATGCCGTTGCTGTATCGCTCATTTTAAAGCGTGATGTCCATTTTTTGGCTCGCTCGGATGTATTTAAAAAGCCTTGGGCAAATTTTCTACTTCGGAAATTGAATATGATTCCGATTTATCGCTTGCAAGACGGCGTTGAAAACCTAGATCGAAACAATGAAACCTTCCAAATTTGTTCCGAACTCCTTGGCAGGGGAGAAGTAGTGCTGATTTTTTCTGAAGGTAATTGCGTGGTAGAAAAGCGATTGCGGACATTGAAAAAGGGCACTGCACGTATTTGGTTTGGTGCCATGGAAGCCCACAATTGGCAACTTGAAATTCCAATCATTCCTGTGGGAATCAATTATTCCCATCCTTATGATTTTCGAACGGAATTGATGGTTTCTTTCGGTAAGGCATTGCATTTTTCAGATCTCAAAGACGATTGGTACAACGACAATGCCCATGCGATCAAGGTATTTAACGATCGTCTCACCGAAGGTGTAACTGCTGAAATGCTTATTATTCCAGCGCAAGAATTTGATTTGGGTACTGAGGATTTACTCGATTTCAAAAGAAGTTTACACCGTTACCCACTGCTGAAAACATACTATTTTGAAGCTTCTAGATTTGATGAAGAAAATCGGTTTTTGAAGCAATTGTTTCAAACAGAAAATCACCAGCAGATTATCGAAGAAGCCCATAGAACCGGTCAAGCATTGCGTACTGCTGGTTTCAGAGTGAATCAATTTTCTACCGAAATATCAAAGTGGAATACATTGTTTCTCATCCTGGGATTTATCCCTGCAATGGTTTCAGTTTGTATCAATGCATTGCCCATCTGGCTCACAAGAAAAGCTTTGGTGGGAACCCAAAAGGATCCAAAATTCAGAGCATCTGTGATGATGGGCGCTTCAGCAATTGTATCCTACGTTTTCTACCTTTTGATCACACTCATAGGCATGATCTTCAGTTGGAAAATGATCTTTTGTTTGGTAGTTTTTCCTTGGATAACTGTGCTGACGGTTGTTTGGTGGGAACAGTTGCAAATTCGAAGAGCCAGAATGCAGGAACATGTGTGGTACAAAAAATCTCCAGACCTCATGATGAAGCTGGAGATGAGTAGAGAGAATCTCTTTATGCAATCGGGCGCGATTAGTCTTTCACCCGCTGAAGACGCATAGCGCTAAGCATCCAGTTAGGTAATGGCTTTGCCGGATTTCGTTTCCGGAGATCGAGGTACCAATTGAGTTTCTTCAAGATCGGTAAACGATGGGTTTGCACAAATTCGATCAACGTTCCATCTGGATCTTCGGTGTATGAAAAATGTCCAGCCGCCTCACCCATGTCGAAGCTATTCGCACTATCTACAGTAAAAGGATGTCCTTTTGATTCGCAGTTTTGCTTCAAGGCTTCCATGTCGTTCACATCGAAACAAATGTGGATGAATCCTTGGTCGCCCCAATATCTGCCTTCGTAAATCTTTTTGGCTTGTTCGTCGATCAATTGAACGAGTTCCACTTCTGCCATGCCCAAAAGGTTGCTGAAAGCTCCTCCAGGTTTGATTGTTGGTTGCAACAAAACTCTGCGGCAATTCATCCCATCAAATTCAGTTAAACGCGACGTATGATCGGCTGCAACACGACCAAATCCGAGCACTTCAGCATAGAATTTTATCGCATTTTCCATATTGCTCACGCCAATCTGGACACCTTGAACACCTCCGTTGGTATGCGAGCCACTGCCAAACCAAGTCAAGCCGTGGGTAAACGTAAAACGGTTTCCATCTGGATCCTCAAGGAAAAAACGTTCTCCATGCACAGGATCAGGAAGCAATTCGGATGGCTGTAGCCCGCGATGCAAGAAAAATTCTCTCGCACGAGCCACGTTTTGACATTTCATCATCACGCCAAAAATTCCCAAATCGCCGGGTTTCACTTTAAATTGAGGCTTTTGAGGAGGCCGATCGGTGAATTGCCAGATTTCAAATCCACCGCCACCTTGCATGTTCAAAGCCAATATCGCATAACGTTGTCGGGCTTCATGGCCTGTGTAACGTGTCATCAATGCTGCAGTGGATGCATCTTTGAAAACAGGAACATCCATTCCAAACATTTTACGGTACCAAGTCCAGCTGGCTTCGGCATCAGCACATCCAATTCCAACTTGTTGGATGCCACTGAGGAGTGATAATTTTGAACTCATGTTGCTTTTACTTTTTTGATGAGCCAGTAGAAAACCGGCGGACAATATCTTCGGAGATACACAGGAAGCAATTCCATTTTTCCTATTAAAACCTCGTATTTCTTTTGTTTGATGGCACGCTCAATTACTTTGGCACAATGGTCGGCTGTGATGCCGTTTCTTTGGCCTGAATCGAGCAGATTGTGCGCACTTCCATCGCCTTTCACAGCATTGAAAGAGATTTTGGTTAAAACCCTGCCGGGACAAATCAGCGTAACGTAAACAGGGATGTCTTTTAGTTCCAAACGGAGGGCTTCGAAATACCCGTGAAGCGCATGTTTTGCAGCAGCATAAGTGCTCCTTAGTGAAAATCCGAACTTTCCTGCAATGCTAGAAACCACCACGATATGCCCCTTTTTTCTGGAAACAAAATGTGGCAGCAACGCCTTCGAAAGTGCTACTGGTGCGAAATAGTTGATTTCCATCAACCTACGTTCTACTTCGTTAGATGTTTCTAATGCTGGCGACCGCTGACTTACACCGGCATTGTTTACCAAAACATCAACATGGCCCCAAAAACTGAGCGCTTTTTGAACAACTTCATCGAAAGTATCGATATGGATTAGCTCAAATGGAAGGATTTCAACGGGTACATTTTGCGGAATTTCTGATTTCAGGTTTTCCAATGCTTTAACATCTCTTCCGCTGATTATGATTGCGTTACCGGCCGTTCCAAGTCGCTTCGCCAAAGCCTCTCCAATGCCTGAAGATGCCCCAGTAATCCAGAATACCGTATGGTGCTGATCCATCGGCGGCAAGTTAATCAAAGGCTGCCTAATTTTTATAAGTAGATGCGATGTTCAATGAAACTTCTACATTTTATCCTAACCTTAGAAGTAAACTACTATTTTTGTAGGATGGTAAAAACTACACATGAAAGACAATTGAAACAACTCAAATCTTTGTTGTTTCTGATTTTTTCGACAGTTTTCGGAATGTTGAATGCACAAACCGACGACGAATTTTGGTTCGTTGCGCCTGAAGTCACTTCAAACCACGGCGACAATCCGATCGTGATTAGAGTAAGTGCATTTTCTCAAGATGCAGATATCACATTAAGTCAACCTGCAAATCCCAATTTTACCCCAATCAATCTTACAGTTATTGCAGGATCAACCGAAACGATCGACCTCACCGCGTTTCAAACCTTGATCGAAAATCAACCTGCAAACCAAGTGCTCAACAAAGGCTTGTACTTGCAGTCGTCGGTGCCAGTTACTGCTTACTATGAAGTGAATAATTTCGTGAATCCGGAAATTTTTGCATTGAAAGGTAAAAATGCACTTGGGCAAACATTCTACACGCCATTTCCTTCCGACTTTAACAATGGCACCTACACTCCATTAGCAATCAGCGGTTTTGAAATTGTAGCCACAGAAGACAATACCACGATCACCATCACACCAACTGCCGATTTGGTAACCCATCCAGCAGGAGTGCCTTTTACAGTTACGCTCAACCGCGGACAAACATATTCCTGTATTTCAAGTTCTACTGTTGCAGCCAGTCGACCGATCGGAACATCCATCACCTCCAATAAACCCATCGCAATAACATTGAAAGATGATTCGGCCGCATTGGGCGGTTGCCGCGATTTAATGGGCGATCAATTGGTGCCTACCGGTGTAATTGGTAGCGAATACATTGTTATGAAAGGCTATCTGAACAATTCAGAAAAGGCTTATGTGCTCGCAGCATCTAACAATACGGAAGTTTTTATCGATGGAAATGCAACACCTGCAGCCACTTTGAACATCGGTGAGCAATACGCAGTCGATATTTTAAATCCCACAACATATATCACTTCAAGTGCGCCGGTGTATGTGCTGCATGCATCAGGATTTGGATGTGAATTAGGAAGTGCAATTCTTCCATCAATCCAATGCACAGGCTCGTCGTCGGTGTTTTTTACCCGTTCCACAAACGAGTTTTTCGGACTCAACATTATGGTTCGTCCAGGTTCTGAAGGCAATTTTCTGCTCAACGGATCAACAACCTTGGTTCCTGCCTCTGCATTCACTTTGGTGCCCGGTTCTTCTGGCGAATGGATGACCGCTCAATTGTCGTTCAGTGATCTACAAATTCCTGTTGGTAACACATCGAGCATCGTCAATACATCAGTAAATTCTGAACTTTTCCATCTTGGAATTATCAATGGTGGAAATTCAACAGGTTGTCGATACGGCTATTTCTCCGATTTTTCAAGTACGTATTTGGGAGAAAATCAAACAGTTTGCATCAACGATTCCTTGTTACTGGATGGTGGTGCTGGAAAGGATACCTATCTGTGGAGCACAGGCGATACGATACAACAAATTTATGTGTACACACCAGGAGAATATTGGGTTGTAACCGTGAAAGATGGATGCGAAAGCAGCGATACCGTTACTGTTGTTCAAGATGCTCCTCAAATTCAACTTGGAAGCGATTTGGTTGCCTGTGGAACTTCAACTTTCGAGTTAAATCCAGGTCCTGGTTTTGTTGAGTTTCTTTGGAGCAACAACGCAACTACTTCAACAATCGATATCACATCACCGGGTGAATATTGGGTAGAAGCTTATACTTCAGCAGGTTGCAGAGCTCGTGACACCGTGAGTGTTACCTTCAACGAAATTCCTCCGATTTTAAATGTGCAGTATTTGTCGCCAGTTTGCGAAGGTGCTCCACTCACATTATCGGCTGTTGATGCAGTGGGCGAGGTTACTTGGACTGGACCAGCGAATTTCACATCCAACAACAGTCAGGTTTTGTTTGCCGACGTTCAACTCAATCAAAGCGGAAATTACACAGCGATTCAAACATTGAACGGATGCGACAGTCCACCAGCGCAATTTAGTATCGTGGTGAACGAAAGTTCAACGGTTTCAATTTCTGGCGATACCTTGATCTGCGAAGGCGAACTAGCTACGCTGACCGCGGAAGGGGATTTTTCTGGGCTTACATGGTCGAACGCTGCCACCACATCGAGCATCGAAGTTGGTCCGGGCGTATGGACTGTTTCTTCCAATTCTGCTGAAGGTTGCGGCGATACAGCGACTGTTCAAGTATTATTGGCAGAACCTGTTGCCTTGTTTACGGTCGATCCTTCTACTACAGTTTTGAAAGGGAATACCATTGGATTAGCGGATTCTTCATTCGTTTTTCCAAGTACCAACCAAGTGATTTATTCATGGGATTTTGGTGATGGAAATACGGCCTTAGGACCAGATCAAAATTATCTTTATGCCGATACCGGAAGTTTCAATTTGGTTTATGTTGTGACCAATTCTGAAGGATGTTTAGATACTTTGACCTCGGAGATCATCGTAATTGGCGATATTGTGGTTCCCAATGTATTCTCACCGAATGGAGATGGGAAAAACGACTTGTTTAAGATTGGCAATTTAGAAGCTTTTAAAAATCCTGCTATTTGGATTTTCAACCGATGGGGTAAACTCTTGTATTCGTCTGATAATTATCAGAATAACTGGGATGGAGAAGAATATCCTGATGGTACATATTTCTTCGTTTTGCAACTCATGAACCCGGAAAAGGAATACAAAGGAACTGTGTTTATTGCTCGTTAATTGGTCGTTTACCGAAGTTTGAGATTTTTTTTGAGAGCTGTATAGAACTCGGGTATCCTTCATTACTTTAGGAACTTGAAATCAAAGCATATTAGCATGCATAAATTTTACGGTTCTGTAGTTCTATTTTGTTGTCTTTTGTTTTCTGGAATATTGGGTGCACAAACCGTTACAGGCAGTGTAGTGGATTCCAAAACAGGAGATCCGCTCATTGGTGCAACTGTTGTTATTGTGGGCACATCAACCGGAACTACTGTTGATGTGAATGGAAAATTTGTGCTCAACAATGTGGGTTCGTTTCCATTGCAATTGAGGGTTTCTTATCTAGGATATTTGCCTTTCGTTTATGCGGTGAATTCTCAAGACCAGAAAGTGAAAATCGTGATGGTAGAGTTGGAGACCGTTCTAAAAGTGCAAGAAATTTCCGACACCAGAATTACCGAAAAGCAAAGAGAAAATCCATTAACAGTTGAAGCGCTCGATATTATTGCGATTAAAGAAACACCGGCAGCCAATTTTTATGATGGTTTAGGTGCGCTAAAAGGCGTCGATTTAACTGCAGCCAGTTTGGGATTTAAAATCATCAATACCCGCGGTTTTAATAGCACTTCGCCAGTACGATCGTTGCAAATCATCGATGGGGTCGACAATCAGGCTCCTGGTTTGAATTTTTCGTTGGGTAATTTCCTTGGTTCTTCGGAGCTCGATGTGCAAAAAGTTGATATTATCGTTGGAGCATCATCGGCCTTTTACGGCCCAAATGCTTTTAACGGTGTAATCAGCATGAACACCAAGAGCCCATTCGATTTTCCAGGGCTTTCTGTTCAAACCAAAGTGGGTGAACGTGAATTGTTCGAAACGGCTATCCGCTGGGCGCAAAAATTCAAGAACAAAGACAGCGTCGATAAATTCGCCTACAAACTGAATATTTCCTTCATGAAGGCTTACGATTGGGAAGCCGATAATATGTCGCCTACCGAGCAGTCAATTGCAGATGCTAGAAATCCAGGCGGTTATGATGCAGTGAACCGTTATGGTGATGAAGCAATTGGAACATTTTTTAACGATTATACTTCAGCATTTAATAAGGAATTTAATTCTGGTTTGGGTGCAATATTCAGAAGTGGATACGAAGAGCGCGATTTGGTTGATTACAACACCCGAAACCTGAAGTTAAATGCGGCTTTTCATTATAGAATCAAGCCTGATTTGGAACTCATTTTTAGCTCCAATTTCGGAACTGGAACCACCATCTATCAAGGAGAAAATAGATTCAGTTTAAGGGATATTTTATTCTTTCAAAACAGACTCGAATTGGTGAAGAAAGACAAAGGATTTATACGATTCTATGCGACACATGAAAACGCCGGTAATTCTTACGATGCAGTTGTTTCAGCTTTTGAATTACAGAATTTGTCTAAATCCAATGAAACTTGGGTAAGTCAATATTTCAATTCTTGGAAACAAGGAGGATTCAATGCACCGTATTTTAAAGTTCAGAACTTCCCGGGTTATCCAAGTGCTCAGTTCGATGAGGCTATTTATGATCAAGTAATGATCGATAATTATGATGCTTTGCTCGCTCTACATGACAAAGTGAGAGACAAAGTGAACAAAAAGATTTATCTCAACGAATTGGATTTCTTTGAGCCAGGAACTGCTCGATTCGACTCAGCATTGGCATCCATTAAATCGAGAAATCTATCTGAAGGAGGTTCTAAGTTGAAAGACAAATCGGCGTTGTACCATCTGCATGCCGAATACAAGTTTAAAATCAACAAGAAATCTGAATTAACAGTTGGCTCAAACGGTCGAATTTACACTCCAAATTCTGAAGGCTCAATCTTTAGCGATACATCGCAGATAGATCGAATTGAAGGAACAGACACTACTTACAAAAGACGTGTGATCATTAACCGAGAATTTGGTGCTTATGCAGGTTATCAAATTCGTTTGCTTGAAGACAGATTGAAATTAAGCGCCACTGTTCGTGTCGACAAAAACCAGAACTTCAATTATATCTCAACACAAAGTCTTTCTGCGGTTTACACTGTGAACAACAACCATGTGTTTAGAGCTGTATTTTCAAGTGCGATTCGAAACCCAACTTTGCAAGACCAATATCTGTATTACAATGTTGGAAGGGCTATTCTTCTGGGAAATCTTGAAGGCAAGGATTCGTTGATCCGAGTGGAGTCGTTCAGAGATTATTTAATCAATGCCGACAAATCGAAGTTGCGTTATTTCAATGTGGATCCAATCAGACCTGAGCGTGTGCGCACTTTAGAAGCTGGCTACCGCGCTACTTGGTTTAAGAAGATATTCGTTGATGCAAGTTATTACTACAGTATTTACCGCGATTTTATCGGATTTAAAGTAGGCATCGACGCAGATTTCCCAACACCGATTTTTCCTCAAGTAAATGCGGTGTATCGTTTGTCTAGTAACACCAACGATTTGGTTTATACGCAAGGTGTTTCGGTAGGTGTAAACTATTATTTCGCCAACAAATACAGCCTTATCGGAAATTACTCATACAACCGCATGTCTCGTCCAGACAGCACCGATGAAATCATTACAGCCTTCAACACTCCGCTGAATAAATTTAATATCGGTTTCAACGGAAGAGAAATCAAATTGCCATTTATCCGTGGAGAGCATTTTTCTTTCAGCATGAACTACAAGTGGATTCAAGGATTCAGGTTTGAAGGTGCTCCTCAATTTACAGGTTCGATTCCATCTTACGCCCTTGTGGATGCTCAAGTTTCTTGGGCCGTTCCAAAGATTAAATCGGTGTTTAAACTTGGTGCTTCAAACATCTTAAACAACAGAGTTTTCATGGTGTATGGTGGGCCAAGAGTAGGGCGGATGGCTTACTTTTCTATCCTTGTAGATATTCCGAAAAACTAGAATAAACGACTTTTCTAATCGCTTTTATACGGCCATTTGCTCAATGATGCATTGGTCGTATTTTTTTGAAATTCAATGGGTTATCGTTATTGATTAATGGTTGAAAAGTCTTTGTTGAATTTCTTTTGTTGCAGCTACAAAATCCCGTACTTGCACAATAAACAAAACATAAAAACATGAAAAAAATTTACGCTAAAGTTTTGGCTGGAGCATTGTTGCTTTTCGGCGCGAACGTTCAGGCGCAGCGTTATGTGAATGAGGTTTTTACCGATGCTGAAATCACAGTTGCTCTTGATCAAACCTATGCACAAAATTACTCTGTAGAGCCTGCTGTTCTGCAAACTGGTGTTCCTGCATTAATTACTTTAGAAGCAGACATCTACCATCCAACTAACGCGATCGATACTGAGCAAGAGCGTCCTTTGATAATTTACCTTCCAACAGGTAACTTCTTACCACCTGTTGTGAACGGTGCACCTACCGGATCTCGCAAAGACAGTTCAGCTGTAAACATGGCAAAATTGCTTGCAAAGCGAGGTTATGTAGTAGCTGTAATTGAATACCGTTTGGGTTGGAATCCAACTTCACCTGATCAAGTTGTTCGTACTGGAACAATCTTAAATGCTGCTTACAAGGGTATGCAGGATTCTAAGGCTGCAGTTCGTTTCTTCCGTAACGACCGCGCTACTGTTAACACCTACAAAATCAATCCGAACAAAGTTGCTTTGATCGGTGAAGGTACAGGTGGGTACATCGCGATGGCTCACGCATTCTTGAATTCTCCAAGTAAAATCGGTCGTCTTCCAGGTTTGGGTGGTACTAAATTCCTCCGTACACAAAATCCAGACAGTTCAGTAATTGATACGAACCGTGTAGGTAACTTCAACGGAACAAACGATATTCCACTTGACATTTCTGCATTGCTTACAACTGGAGATTTAACCAAGGTTTCTGGAAACTTTGCTAACTATCCAACTTATTCATCAGATGTGAATTTTGTAATCAATCTTGGTGGTGCGCTTGGAGATTCTTCATGGATCGACAGAGGTCAATTGCCAATGATCGGTATCCACGCTGTACGCGATCCTAATGCTCCTTACCAATTGGGCGACGTTGTTGTTCCAACTCAACCACCAAGCATCGTTATTCCTTGGGCTACTGGTGCTGGTTACAATCTAGAACGTGCAAACTTCTTCGAAAACAACGCATCTTTTGCTAATAAGATTTATTCTGACGCAATCACAGCATCAGTAGAAGCGCGTTACGGAACTTCAATTCCATTCAACGGCGACATTATTGCTGTAGGAACTGGAAAAGGTTTACTTCCTTTCGTTCTTACTGAAGCTGCTGCTTATCCGCTTAACCACGGAAGTCCTTGGCAATTCTGGAATTCAACTCAGCCTTCTGCAACTCAAAACGTTCCAGGGCAACAATTTACTACGCACCAAGCATCTTCAGCTAGTAATCCATTCATGGCTCAAAGTAATGAAGTAGGTCGTAACACCGCACTTTCTTATATCGATACAATCCAACGGTTCATCAACCCACGTATGGTTTGTGCACTAGGTCTTGCGGAATGCGATCTTTATCCAACTGTAGGTATCAATGAAATTGGTGCAGCTTCAGCTTTGGTAAATGCTTTCCCGAATCCAGCAAATAACTTGATCAATCTTCAAGCTAAAAATGCAGGTTCAATCCGTAACTGGTCGATGTTTGATCTTACTGGAAGAACGGTTATGACTGAGCAAAACATCAACACAAATGCAGTTCAAATTAACCGTGGAAGCCTTTCTTCAGGTCTTTACTTGATTCGTTTTGAAACAAACAAGGGTGCAGGTTCTGTGAACATCATCCTCGAATAATTTCTTTTTTCTTATTTTGGAAGTCCTTCCCAAGTTGGGAGGGACTTCTTTTTTTATGGCAATGCCAACCCGGACCAATATTCTAGATTGTTGTTTGATCGTTGCTGCGAGCATGCTATTTCTTTGGCCGGAAGCAGATCCATCTTGGCTCAAACCAGCCACCGATATTCACGATGCAGTTTGGTGGGCCGATCCTGC
Organism: Chitinophaga pinensis; assembly: GCA_945883545.1. GTDB lineage: Bacteria > Bacteroidota > Bacteroidia > M30B66 > M30B66 > CAMCXT01. The sequence continues at coordinate 60,904 of CAMCXT010000004.1, forward strand.
GAAGCAGAAGATTCTACACGGAACGTGGATGAATGGTCCATTTGCAGGAGCAATTGCTGTAGGTCCGCTCACGGTTTGGCTACATTTTATCACCTTCAAGCTGTTCGGAATCAGTTTTTTCTCGCTTCGTCTGCTTTCTCTCATTCCAGCTGTTTTTACTGCAGTTTTACTTCGTTTTCGGTCGAGTGATTTTTCGAGTGCCTCTGCAGCTTTATTGTTACTCACATCTACGTCGTGCTTTACTTGGGCGCGATTGGGTTTGCCTGAATTGTGGATGGGATTTCTGTTGTTGGCTGCGATTCATTTGCTTCAGAAAGGTGGAATATGGAACTCGATTATTGCAGCGTTTTGTTTGCTCGGAGGGTTGTTGCTTAAGGCGTCGTTTGTTTACCATTTGTTGTTGATTTTACCTGTTCTGCTGCTCACTAAACACCAACAAGCCACAAACAGATGGGCATTTTTTCTTGGTGCATTTTCGATAGGTTCAGTAGTTTATTATCTAGGTTATTTGTTGCCCAACGAAGCCTTGTTTTCGCCATTTCTTGCGGAGTTCTCGGCAAACTATTTCACAATAGAACAATTGCTCGATCCGGCTGGAATATTTGCACGAATCGTGTTTTTAACCGATCGAGAATTCTTCCTAGATCCATCTGTCGTTTTGCTGGTAATTGCCTTGCTCATTAAGTTGGGTTCTGGATATCGCCCATCTTCGAGATTGAGTTTCACTGCGCTCTTTTTCTTGGGTGTTTTTTTGCTTTTACCTTCCGACTTCGCGGGCAGAAGATTTATCCCGCTATTCCCGTTGTTGATTTTAGCCATTGTTGAGCCTTATGAGCAGAAATCTATTTCGAACCGTGTAAAAGTTCCACTCGCGGTGCTAATGAATTGGGTTATGATCGGAATGATAATCCCAGCTGCTCGACTTTTTCTATTTGAGGACGACTTTTTTCAAATTCAACCTTTGGTAGGGTTTATTTTTGGGATCCAAGTTTTAGGCTTGGCGATTATTTGGTGGCTAAAGAAATCATCCAATTCTTTGTTCTCTGTTTATTTCAAGTATTCTTCATCGGCTTTATCCTTGGCTTGGATTGCGTTGGTTTTGCAAACGCATTTACATTCTTCTTCCTGGCTGATTGTGATTTTTTCAGCCGTCGTTTTTCTCTTGATACACTTGCTGTTTTCTTCTGAGAAATTTAAGTATTCTGCCTTTGTGTTCATTGCTGGTGTTGGGTTGACATGCAATTGTGCTGCATTTTTCAGTCTATCACACACCGAGCGAGAAAATGCTGAAGTCGTGGCGAAAATATTGGACAATCAACAGGGATTGGTTGCTGGTAATGCAACTACATTTTCGTTAACCTTTCTTTCATCATCGAGCGCCATGCATTTTCCAATGAGTCCATTTTGGAGATCAACTCAGCCGCCGTTTTTCGGTGCTTATTCCACTTCCGATCAAGACAGTATAGCCACAATCGAAATGTTGGATCAACTCAAACACCACTATCCAACTAAACCTGAATTAAGTTGCATTCCATTATCTGTGTGGAGTACGAACCAATCCGGAAGCTTTTGTTATCCCCGGAGGGAAAAATAAATTCATCATCTTTGTTTATTATCAAATCAAAATTTATGGAAAGGTTAATGAATCTTGTATTTTTTGTCCTGAGTATGTTATTTTTTTCTGCCTGTAAAAAAGAAAAGGTAAAAGGCTGCAACGATTCAACAGCGATCAATTTTAATGTTGAAGCAGAAGAAAATGATGGTACTTGCAACTATCTGCGGGATAAATATTTAGGTCAATTTGAAGGCATCAAAACATGCCAGATTTATGCTTCCGAACCTGAATTTTCGTTCAGTATCTCACCTTCTGCAGAAAATTCCGGAAGGTTGATTATCAATGAATTTCCTGAAAGTGGGGCTTCTTTGTATGCCAATTTGGACTTTAGTGATTCTGACCAGATTATTCTTCCAAATCAAACAATAGAAAACGGGTTAGATGTGTCAGAAGTGTCTGGAATTGGCAGACTTTCATCAGACTCTATATCAATAACCTATTATAGAACAATCGAATCAGGGTCAGTCGATACTTCCATTGTGCGAGCAAAACGGATGTAACCAATTTCCAGTAATTCGAGTATTCATTTCAATTGACAGAAATTAAAGAGAATTATTACTAAATTTGCAGAGACTACAGAAAAATGCAATCAATATTACTGCGTAGAATTTTATTATTTTCATTGTCCTTCTTTGTGTTTGCAGCGGTTTCTTGCGACAAAAAAGGAGGATGTACAGATCCACTTGCAGAAAACTTTGATCCTTCGGCGGAAGTAGAAAATGGAACCTGCACATTGCAAAGAGAAAAGTTTCTTGGAGTTTACCTCGGCCAAGCATCTTGCCTACAACCACCAAACGGCCTTTACCAGTCTGAAGTTATTGCTGCAAACGATAACTTAAACGATATCCTAATTACCAACCTAGCTGGTAGATTTAATAATCCTGTTCGTGCAACTGTTGATCGAAGTGCAGTCACGATTCAAACGCAAGATCCAGACGCAAACGGATTTTATATTTCAGGTTCTGGAACCATCATTGGTAACAACTTGAATATCTCTTTCCAAACCATTTACGGTCAGGAAAACAACAACTGCCAATACGAATTGAATAAGTAAATCTTGCGTTTCAGCTCGGTTACTTCTCAGATTACTACCTACTTATTTTCAGAATATAGGCCTCATCCAACACCTTTTCCCGTGTGTTTGGATTCCCAAAGTTCATCGTAAGCAAACTCACTGCGAAACTACTTGTAGTGAACACAGCCTCAGATTTCCAACCGCCATCAGTAAGTTTTTGTCTTCCTTCACGGTTTGTAAAAACGAACAAAGTCTGGTTTCCAGCTTGCCACTCCTGCATCAAACTTTCGTCGCTACATTCCCTCTGAACGTGGTTTGTATACACATCTAACGATCGCCCATTCACGAAATAAACGAATAATCGGTCGAGTGGAAGCTTCTGTTCTAGAGCATATTTCGCAGCTTTTCCTGAGGCTTGGTATTCAATGATCGAAGGGTAAAACTGACAAGCCATCAGAATGTTGATGGCAAACGATGTACTGATCGACATCACCATCCACTTGTCGAGATAACCGTTGAATTTCACGATCGAACCATACAAGAAAAGCAACAATCCTCCCAGAGCAACTGCGATCAGAATTGGATTTGTTAAAGGGAAAAACCAAAGGAAAATCAATCCACCAAAGACCCAAGCACCAGCCAATACGACCGTTTGCGAAATGTTGAGCCATTTCATTGCAGGCGACAAACGGGTTCTGAGTTGTTCTAAATAATCGGCAGTAATCACTGCGGCAAAAGGGAACGTTACATAAATATAGTGAGGCAATTTATATTTCGACATCGACAAGGCGATGAACGGAAGCAAGAAACCTCCCCAAGTAATCCATTCCTTTTTTAAGCTGAAAATTCGAGTTCCATTGGTGATGATATCTCTTATCAATAGAAAGAATGCTCCAAAGAATGCCAAAGTCCAAGGCAGGAAAGACCATCCAAGGTTGTGAACGAAGAAGAACGGACCAGTATCGTTTTTCCAAACATTCTCACCTGTAATCCTTCCAAAGCTTTGTTCCCAAAAGTAAAAGCGAAGACCAGAAACACCAGTTTTGCCATTCACAATTTTGTCGGGTTGTAGATCGAATTGTTGGTAGAGTCCAATTAACATCGGACTTAACACAGCACCAATAATTACCAATCCTGCAAGCCATTGCCAGCGCAAGAGTACTTTCCATTCGTTTTTAAAGAGAATGTGCGTACCAAAAGCAAGAATGGGTGATATCAATCCCATCGGCCCTTTTGCAAGCATGGCGATGCCTGCAAAAAAGAAACCGCCGATCCAGTAATACCATTTCTTGTTTTGTATGAATGCTGCCAACATCCAAGTTGATGCGATCACTGAATTGGTAAGGTAAGTATCCGTTCTAACGTCATTGTTAAAGTGAAAATAACCTTGTGTAGAGCCTAGGATGAGTGCTGCTAACAATGCAGTTCGCTCGCTGTAGTATAACTTGGTGAAGCGATAAGTAGCATACATCCCCAATACAGAAAAGAGGATAGAAGGCAATTTGAAGGCAAATTCATTGGCGCCGAAAATGCTGAAAAACAAGCCACTAATCCAGAAGATGAATGGAGGCTTATCGAGATATTCTTTCCCTCGGTCGTAAAATTCGAGGAAGTTCCCACGGTGGAGCATTTCTACCGACATCGAATAATATTGGGCAGAATCTACCTCCATGATATCCACTGGAATTGCTAGCAGATAGATGAAAACAATGCACAAAAAAAGAATCAGTGGGTGTTGGAGTATTCTTTCAATCATCAATGCGAAGATCGGATTTCCGCTTTTGAAAATGTGGCTGGTTGATAAATAATCTGCCACGACCAAACATGAAGGCAAAAAAAATGGGTAAGTTACTTACATCGCACCGCTCAACCGTCTGCCCTTGCTATCTTCCGATCCTGGGGGAGTTCAACAGGAGCTGGTCGTATAAGACTTACCCAGCGCAAATATAGAGAATCCGGTTGGTTTTGAACCAAATTTTTTAACTCAGCCGAATGTGTTGAAAATGAGTCGATTTACTTCATCCAAATATCAACAAACACAGGCAAATGGTCGCTATATCCGCCGAGATAATTCTTGCCTCCATAGGTTCTGCTAGGTTCCATTGTGCCGTACTTCTCATTTTTTACGAGTAAAAAGTCGGCCTTCAGCACTTTCGCTTGGTTGAACCAGGTTTGCATTCCTGAGCTTCCTTTAATCAATGCTTCCGAAGCTAAGAATTGATCCAAAAAGCCCCAATCGCCTTTGTATTGGTGCGAGCCAACACCTTCGCCTTTTTGCCAACCCATCATATTGTAAATGCTACCGCTTTTATTGGTTGAGTCAATTTCAGCTTGCATTACCTCACGCATGCTTTTATTGGTAGGATAATCGTTGAAATCTCCCATCAACAAAATATTGGCGTTTTTCTCATTGGTTTGGATTGAATCGCACAAACGTTTTGCAGCTTTCGCCGCATCCATGCGCTTGGGCTCAGTTTCTGAAGCACCACCAGAACGACTTGGCCAATGGTTTACCACCAAATGAAGGCTGGATTTATTAGGCAACATACCCTTCACATACAAAAGATCGCGCGTCGGTTTGTCGTTATCGACCGAAAAAATTACAGGGTATTTACCGCTCTTCACAAAAGTAAAACGGTCTTTACGGTAAATTAATCCAACATCAATTCCTCTTTTATCTGGCGAATCATAATGAACAATCGAGTAGCCTTCTTTTTTTAAATCGGTGTTTTGTAACAAGAAATCCAACACTTTTCTGTTTTCTATCTCCGAAAAACCTACAACATCAGGAAGTTCTTCACCTCCAACGGCTCTAATCACCTGAGCAATATGTCCAAGTTTTACGTCCAACCGTTCTTGGGTCCATTTTGCTTCAGCAGAGGGCAAAAAATCAGCGTCATCAACGCCTTCATCATCCTCAACGTCGAATAAATTTTCAACATTGTAGAACATCACCCGAAACGGTTTCGGCTTTTTCTTTCCCTGCGACTGATCAAAATTCAGCGCAAAAATCCCAGTGCAAAAAACAGCACCAACAACAAGAAGTGTATACTTATTCATACTAGTCTATTATTGCTGCAAGTTAGAAAAGCTATGGTTACCAGCATCTTTAGTAATTGAATTAATTGTTAAGTAATTACATTTTGACTCACCTGGGTTTGATGCGTTTTTTGGGGGGCAAACGGGCTTTCCGCGGTACACGGTACCCAGCTCCAATCCCTGCCCTTAACTGCTAATTGTGGTCTTGAATTTTCAAATGAACATTGGTTTTTGGTCTTTGAATCCTTTCAATTTTCGGGATAATTCATGGTTTAGTGCTTCCTTTAAATTGGTCGAATTACTGCATTGTATCGATCATTTTTGTTCTGGAATTTGATTACCCGATTTAACCGTTTATATCCGTTTCATTGCCGGATCAGGTTCTCACAATTCATTAGGTTTGCCCGGGAAGGGGATGGTTGGGTTCCCTAAAAAATTAAAATTTTCCACGCAAGAACTTAGGCATCAGATGCTTTAAGAATTTACAAATTCTTGGTTTTCATCTTGTTAAAATTCAGCTATCCGATTTAACCGTTTATATCCGTTTCTAACCGTTTCATTGCCGGATCAGGTTCTCACAATTCATTAGGTTTGCCCGGGAAGGGGATAGTTGGGTTCCCTAAAAAATTAAAATTTTCCACGCAAGAACTTAGGCATCAGATGCTCTAAGAATTTATAAATGCTTGGTTTTCATCTTGATAAAATCAGCTATCCGATTTAACCGTTTATATCCGTTTCATTGCTGGATCAGGTTCTCACAATTCATTAGGTTTGCCCGGGAAGGGGATAGTTGGGTTCCCTAATGAAAATTAAAATTCCAACCAAATTGAATGTTATATTGAATTCAATAGCCTTCATTTTCTGTTCAGTTAATTGATTTTATTCCTTGTCTCTTTTCTAAAAAATCCAACAGTCTACAAATTCCAGTTGCCACTTTCTTTTACCTTATCACGTCATAGGGATAAACTCTCAATCTTTTTGCTTTTTGTATAAGTTACAATAACTATCTTAGTCCAAATTTAAGTTTCAATGAAGCAATTCCTCACTCCAATAGCCATTTTATTAGCGACCAATCTATTGGCGATCAATGTCACTTTTAGATTAAACATGAACGGATTGCAAGGCTTCGGAACACCCGAAGTAAATGGAACATTCAATAACTGGTGCGGCAACTGTAATTCAATGTCGGATGCAAACAACGATGGCATCTGGGAAGCAACGCTCAATTTGCCTGCTGGCAACTACGAATACAAGTTTTCCTATGATAGTTGGAGTGGTCAGGAGAACTTATCTGCCACTACAGGTTGTTCAGTTACCAATGGCAATTTCACCAATAGAACTTTGAATGTACAATCGGATGTAGTTCTTCCAATTGTATGCTGGGGCCTATGTTCCGAATGCCTTCAGCTTGAACCAGAGACTTGGCCCTTGACGTGGTCGGAAGAATTCGATGGCAATGAGCTCAATCCAGAAACTTGGTCGTATAATATCGGTACTGGTGCAAGTGGCTGGGGAAACAACGAACTTCAATATTACACCAATGCTCCTGAAAACGCCCTTGTGAGCAACGGAAGCTTAAAGATCACAGCGAGGAACGAATCGATCAATGGAAGCAATTACTCTTCATCGAGGATCATCACCAATAATCTATTCGAATTTCAATATGGTAGGGTAGAAGCACGTATTAAAGTGCCGATGGGGCAAGGCTTGTGGCCTGCATTCTGGATGTTGGGTGGGAATTTCGAAACTGTGAGTTGGCCGCAATGCGGAGAAATCGATATCATGGAACACATCAACAACGAGCAAGTCATAAGTGGAACCGTTCATTGGAACAACAACAACCACGATTATAAAGGCTCTTCAGTGCCATTTACACCAAACGATTTTCATCTCTATGGAATTGTTTGGGACCAAGAAAGTGTTGTTTTTACGCTCGATAATCATCCGTATTTTGAATTTCCATTTGTTGCTAACAACAATACAGAACAAATTTTTAGGAATCCTTTCTTTTTGATTTTAAACGTCGCTGTTGGTGGAAATTGGCCAGGAAATCCTGATGGATCAACTGTTTTTCCTGCTGTAATGGAAGTGGATTATATTCGTTTATATCAGAATGATGTCTCAAAATTAAATGACGATCAAACGGAATCTGATATTGTTTTGTATCCCAATCCATTTCAAAATACCTTGAATTTTTCACAATTTGATTTATCAGGTGATACACATATCGAAGTGCGCGATTTTACTGGTAAATTGATTCATTACTCAACCCTGAATCAATTGAATTATTCTGTCAACACAGAGTCTTGGAATGAAGGAATTTATCATGTTTCTATTGTTTCAGGTTCATCTAAAATTTTTAATTGCAGAACTATCAAGTCGAACTAATTTGCTTCTAATTTCTGACTCATTTTTTATTCAGATTAGACGAATACAGTTTATCTTTCGGTTTTAAATAATGAATTTAGATACAGACATATACAGGTAACTTTATTCATGAATTATTCTCGCCACCAATACAGTTCGCCATTTAATATGGCAGTTTTTGCTGCAGGTTTAGGATTTTTTGTTGATGCGTTCGATTTGTTGCTTTTCAATGTTATTCGCATTCCAAGTCTCAAATCATTGGGTTTTTCGGGTGATGATTTAACTTTTGCAGGTGAATCATTGTTGGCCATACAAATGGCAGGAATGATGGTGGGCGGAGTTTTAAGCGGCGTTTTAGCCGATCGGAAAGGCCGAGCCACAGTGCTGTTTGGTTCAATCCTCTTGTATTCGATTGCTAACTTGGCAAATGCTGCAGTGACTGATTTCACTTCATATGCAATTCTTAGGTTCTTTGCAGGTGTTGGTTTAGCAGGCGAATTAGGCGCTGGTATTGTGCTTGTTGGTGAGAAAATGACTTCAGAAAAACGAGGTTTGGGTACAATTCTCGTCGCCACATTAGGAGGTTTAGGTGCCATTTGTGCTGGGTTAGCTGGAGATCTACTCCATTGGCGAACTGCCTATATTGTTGCAGGTGCAGCCGGTTTATTGCTTTTGTTTCTTCGAATGAAAAACCTTGAAACAGCAATGTTCAAGAAATCTATTCAAAACGAAGGCATTCAACATGGTAATTTCTTCATGTTGTTCAAACCAACCGAGCGCTTTCAAAGATTTTTGAAATCTGTACTAATTGGTGTCCCCATTTGGTATTGCGTGGGAATGCTCATTTCATTTATGCCCGATTTGGCTTCTCAAACAGGAAATACCCCAGCAAATCTTGGTACTTGCTTCATTCTTTTTCAAGTTGGAATTGCATCTGGAGATCTGAGCTCAGGTTTGTTTAGTCAATTCTTTAAAAATAGAATGAAAGTAATGACTTTTTATATGCTCATAGCTTTTATAACGTGTTTGATTTGGTTTCTCAATTTCCAATTGTGGAATCTTGCGATTTCCTTGGTATTGCTTTCTTTTTTAATGGGATTTGGTTGTGGATATTTAAGCGTATTTGTTACAACTACAGCAGAAACATTTGGAACCAACTTGCGAGTTACAGCAACGTCTTCTGTTACCAATTTTATGCGAGGATCGGTATCAATATTAATTCCATTGCAGATTTTACTCCGAAATTGTTTTGATTTATCCCTAATGTATACGCTCAGTATAATTGGCGTTTTGGTTTGGCTACTTGCCTTTTATTCGGTTTTAAAATCCAAAGAAACTTTTGGACGGGATCTTGATTTCTACGAAGAATAAAAATCATTTAAACATTAAACTGAGATAAATGATGGTCCAAGTGTTTGTAAAACATATTGTTCCATTCTGTAGTGCTGAGCTGACCAAAAGAATGCGACTCCTTGTTGTTAAATCCAGCTCCACCAATTTCTACAGCTTTTTTTAAGTAATTAATTAATCTAGTTTTTTCAGTCTGAAAATCTTTGGATGATTTAATCAGAAATTCAGGTGATGTTTGTGAATTGTGTTTATAGGGAGTTTCATTTGTTACCAATTTCTTGACGAAGGTCTTCAACAAAAAAGCTTTCACTGCGCCTGGCTTCTTGTGTTTGTTTTCAAAACACATCTCATAAGTAACATTGCAGTGTGCTAACATTTGTGCAACATCCATTTTTCCCCAGTTGGGCCTTGATTTTTCTGTTAGTTGGTTAATTCTTCCAACAAGCTGATGTGTAACTTCTGCGGAGAAAATATTGGGTAATGCCATTGTTCTGTTAATTGATTAGATTAATGTTAGTTTTTAATAGGCAAAAGTGTAGCATTTTTCTCAAAATCGAAAAGTGTTGTTCTTCTAAGTTGATACCATGTAACCCAAAAATCTCGCAAAGTGCTCACATAACTAATAATTGCTTGATCTTTTTCGTTTTGAGCGATCAATAAATTGGTGATTTCCATCGTTCCAATTTTATAACGGTTTCTAGCCGCTTCAAACCTTTTTTTCGCAATGGTATCGGCCTTCGAAGAGATTTCAACACTGGTTTTTAATTGTTTCAATTGTAATGCCAAACCAATTGCATCGGTTTCTAATTGCTGCAAACTAGCCGCTGTTGATTGCAGTGTTGCATCATATGCATATTGTGCAGCTTTTTGTGCTGACCTATTCGACCCAAAACCCATAATTGGGATACTGAATCCTAATCCTGCATATTGAGAGTTTACAGGCGCTGCCAATGCTTGATCGATTGTTGTGCCCGTTTGGTTCAAACCGTAACTCAGAATGATATCCGATTGAGGCAATCGACTTAGCTTAGCTTCACTTAATTGTCGATTTACTTGATTGATATTGATTTCATTGGCAATTAGATCGCTTCTGTTCTTCAATGCTTCTTGCCTCGATTTTTCGGGATCAGGAACATTAATAGGTAATTGAAGCGGAGCAAGCAAAACAATTTTACTGTCTAATTTTCCAGTATAACGCTCCAGTTGACGACGTGCAAGTTCCACTTGAAGGGTTTGTTGCTCCACCGAATTGCGTGCATTGGTGTAACTTAATTCAACTTGTAATAGTTCACTTTCTGCAATTTTTCCAACTCCATATCTCCCTTTTGCAATTCTATAAATTGTATCGTTCATCGTTTCATTTAATTCGGCATTTAACAATTGCAATTGTGCAATATATAAATCGAAATATCTTGTAATAACCTCTGCATTTAATGCTTCTATTTGCTCTACTTGTTGGCGTGTGGCCAATTCAAGCCTGAGTTTACTCTGTTTCCAATTAAATTTTTGAATGTTAAATTGAAACAATGGTTGATAGAAGGTAATTTGTAAAGGATTGGTTTGATAGAAAGTTGAGTTTTCAGCTTCAAAGATATCCCCACGATTTATTCTACTTTCGAGTAAAATAGAGCCTCCAGTTGCCGGAATTGATTGACTTAACGATAATCCAACATTTGAGTATGCTTGCCTTACAGGAATAAATTGAAACGAACCATCAGGTTGAAGTACTTGATTAATTCTTCTTTGATATCCCGGTAAATCAGCATTTAATCTAATTTGTGGAGCTCTATTTCCCAATGCTGCCTTGTACAACCACTTATTGCTTTCATAGGTTGATTGTATTTGTTTGGCCACCGGACTGTTTGCTGTCGACTGTTCCAAGGCTTGTTGTAAACTCAACAAGGTTTGCCCATTTAGTGTTTGACCGAGCAAAAATGCACCAAACAATACGATGAGAATTTGTTTATTCATAGCGTAATGATTCAATTGGATTTTGTTGTGATGCTTTTCTAGCTGGATAAATTCCGAAAATCAATCCGACACTTACTGAAACAAAGAAGGAAATGACCACCGAAGTGCCTGAAATCACTGTTTCGATATCTGCGAATATTTCGATTAAATATGAAAATACAATGCCGAGGATAATTCCTAAAATGCCTCCACTTAAACTGATAACAATAGCTTCAGCAATAAATTGATACACAATATCGGCTCTTCTCGCACCAATGGCAAGGCGCAATCCAATTTCTTTGATCCGCTCAAGCACCGATGCCAACATGATATTCATAATTCCAATTCCACCCACCAACAATGAAATCCCGGCAATTACAGCCAAAACCAAATTAAATAGTTTCCTTGTTTTTTGTTCTTGTTTGAGCAGCAATTCGGGCACTACAATTTCATAATCTTCAGCACCGAAATGCCGTCTTTTTAATAGTTTGTCGATTACTTCCACTGCAGGTTCCATCGAATTGCTTTCCTGCATTGTAACTACCAAACGATCGAGCTGATTGTAATTTACAACGGCTACAGATTTACTTGAACTTTCGCCTGTTTCTTCTGCGTTGGCTTGTTCTTCTTGATACCGTTTGATTTCTTCTTTCGTTACTTCTGAGCGGTTCATCACACGCATCAAAAAGGTTTGTATAGGCACATACACTTCTTGGTTCACGTTTCGGATGCTCAATTTCGACATTGATTTTTCATCCACTTTTCTGTCATCCAATATCCCAATTACCTTAAACCAGGTTCCACCACATTTAATTGGCTGCCCAATGGCTTCGGTATTTGCAAAAAGCTTCGATTGAATTCCTCTGCCAATCAAGCAAACGGGCATCGAATTTTCCCACTGCAAGTCAGAAAATGATTGTCCTTGGGTTACCGAAATTCCACTGGTTTCAAAATAGGCATTTGTAATTCCAAGTAACTTGCCTTTTGTCTTTAATCCATTGGTGAAAAATACCATTTCACTCTCAATTTCGGGGCTCACCGATTTTACTCCTGGAACAGTTTGTTGAATGTTTTCAGAATCAGCCAAACTTAAGCCTGGTGAGAACTTCTCGTTTTCTTGTCCGGGTTTTCGGTTCTTCTGTTCCTCTTCGGTTTTAGGCTCAGGAAGTTTTATTTTGATAACAATATTGTTGCTTCCAATTTGCTTGATTTGTTCGAGAATTTCTTTTTCAGCGCCGTTCCCAATCGCCAACATGGCAATCACAGCTGCTACACCAAAAATAATCCCCAATGATGTTAGTACCGCCCTGAAACGGTTGTTTATCACGGCATCTAAGCCATTTTTAAGATTAAAGAGGACACGTTCTCTCTCCATCTTATTCCACAATTACTGTTGATTCCTCAGGATTTCCGGTGTTTCGTTTAGCAGGTTGTGCTTTTGCCAAATGGTCGAGCAACTTCTTCTGTTCTGTAGGATCAATCCACGGTTTTGGTGGAGCTGGCTTTTGCGATAATTTCTCAGTTTCTATGCCGGTCGTATCGCCTGGAGTGCTCAAATACACTTCATCTCCAGCTTCTAAACCACTGTAAACCAATGCCGATTGATCGTTCAATGCAGCCACAAGCACTTCTTGTTTATTGAAGGTTCCTCCTTTCTTTTTCCACACGTAGCTGATCGATTTGTCGGTGGTTAACGCTTCCAGCGGAATACTCATGGCTTCTTTGTACTCCTCAATATGAATGGTGTTGCTGGTAGTCATTGATGGCCGTAACGTAGAATCAGGATTCAACACGTCGATCACCACTTCAAATACTTTTGCATCTTGATTCGGCCGCTGTTCTCCGATGTTGGCAACTTGAACAACGACACCTTTTAGTTTTTTGTCGGGCTCTGCATCTAAACTGATGTCGGCGGCTTGACCAGGTTTTATTTTTCGAATATCCACCTCGTTCACATAAGTCAACACTTGTACTTCACGTAAATCGGGCAGTGTAGCTACAGCTGGTTCCCATGGTGAGATGTTGCTACCTATAATTTTCTTGCTCCCATTCCAATTTTTAACATAAATCACCATGCCGTCTTTTGGAGCTTTGATGTCCATTTTTTGCAGCAAGTCATTGATTCGGTCTAATCCATTTTGGGCTTTCGACAAATCGGCATAGATGATTTCAACTTTTGTCGCTGCTTGTGCAACCTTGGTTTGGTAATTCTCGACTTTTTGCTTGTAGTTCCGATCAGCTTTTTCGAGTGCTAATTGCTTTTGTTGCTGGTATGCAGGAGCTTCGTAGATCGATTGTTCAACTTCAAGTCTTGCTTCTTCCCGCGCCGATTTCAAGTTGAGTAGTTCATCTCTCGAATCGCGCAAAGTAATGGCAGTATCGAGGCGAGCCTGTTTAAATTCGGATGATTTTTTATCCACCTCAAGAACTGCCTCTTGAAGCATCGTCATGATGGGCGTTTTGTCTAAGGATGCCACGAAGTCGCCTTCTTTTACCAGTGTACCTTCTGGAACTAATTCCTGAATTTTGGTTCCATTCCACATTCCCGCTTGTTGCATTTCTGCGCCAGGAGCATCAATGTTTTTCTGATTTTTAGCCTTGATTTCTCCCGTGGTTTGCACCGAGATACTGAAAAGTCCTTTCGATACTGGTGCAGTAAGAACCAATCCTTGACTTGCTTTTGAACCTCCGAAGAAAATCAAGTAAATGGCAATGACTACAACTACAACAGCTGTAATCGGAACGATTTTTTTCTTCTTCGGTGAAGCTGTAGTTGCTTTATTCATTGTTGATGGGGTGATGAGGCAAATATATCTTTTTTCGAATAGGTGTTTATACTTATCAGTCCAACATCTTGAACGCTTCCTTCTTTTCTAAATTGTTTATAATTGTGATTAATGATGAATGTCGAAAATTTGATGATTGTGGACTGATTGTTTTACCTATTTGCTCTGGTGTAGGATTTATTTAGCCATTTGATAAATGTGCCTTCAATAATTCCAATCTTTTTATAGGAACTACGGAAGGTATTTTTAATGTAAACAATGGTTTCTCCTCCCTCTTCGTTTAAATACAATTCTTCTTTGAAATTCAATTCGGCAAAAAGAATTTCTTGATTTGATTTTAAACTGAACCAAATCCAATTGTAACGTGACTCTAAATTGCCGTTGGGCTTTCTGAATTCTACCTCTTCTACCAATTGCAATATATTTTTGTTCACATAGCTGAACTTCACTTTATACGACTCTCCTGTGAAGTTAAATTGTTCTTCACCAGTGAAGAAATTAAATATTTTAAATTTTGAAGGTGTTGAATATTTCGATGTTACATGAACGGTGCTGTCTATAATATTGGCATTTAATTCATAATCAAACCAAAATTCTCTGCCATTCTTTGGGTTGATGATGGTTGTATTGTATGAGTTCTTTTCCTTCACATAATAATAGTGATCATATTTATTGTAATTAATCATTTCCTTAAATTTAAGTGGGATAATCATTTCTCCCGAATTCAATGAAATAACGCCCCACATTCCTTCTTTTTTGCAGATCAGGTGTTTGTTCGTCTGTTTATAAGCGGATGCTGCATCCATTTGAAACATTACTGGATCTGTAAATTCATCCTTTATTAAAAATTCAAATTGAGGTTCTATGGCTTTAAATTTCCCCATTGAATATTCTGCCATAAACCCAAGTAAATTTCCTTTTCTAAGCTGGAAGAATTGTTTGTCTTTATTGATGATTTCATCATATACAATTTCCGATTTTAATCCGTTACTATGCTCATAAAATCCAAATTTATTGCCCTTTTTTAAAACATAAAAAAATGTTTCATGACTATGCAGTTCTAGTCGATAAATTAAATCAAACTCTGCAGGAATGATTTCCTTGTTTTGATTGTCTACAAGTCCAAATTTATCGCCTACTTGATCTATTCTCTGTGCAGGTAAAAATGACAAATTCAAGCACATAATTATGAGTAAAACCAGATGCTTCATTTTGATTGATTTGAGAATCGATAATGCCCAATAATTTTGTAATTGAAAAGAAAATCTTCCAGAACCTGACCAGCGCCTACATTGTGGATGATTTTATGCCGTTTTTTATCGCTGGTGAATTGGTCCGACACCAATCCAATATGTGTAATTCCTCCGCCCAAATTCCAACACACAATATCGCCTGGTAGGTAGTCTTCTGCTTTGATGCTTGTGGTTAATTTCTGTCCCTTTCGTTCGAAAAAGACCATCAAATTGGGCACTCTGCGGTGGTCGATATTTTTATCGGTCGATTTTAATCCCCAGTTTTTAGGATACAATCCAAAATGAGCCTTCATATCTTCATGCACCAACTGCTGTAAATCGATGCCCATTTTACGGTATGCTCGAATTATTACATCAGTGCACACACCTTTATCCGATGGCACATCCCCGTTAGGGTAAGCAATTTTAAAATACTGAGGATCGTAGGTTACTTGGTCATTTGTGAGCTTCTTCGCTTCTTGAGCCAATTTCAATTGAAATGCTCCTTGCGCCACAGACTGCTTCAAACTTGCAAAAGCGGCAATAAGAAGGAGCATTTTCCACCAGCGAAGTTTCATCATTTTAGCGCGTTATAGGTGAACAAATCTAAGATTTTCGAGTTCATTTCCTCCAACAGAATTGGATTTTCAAAGTAGCTGAACCATCAACTTCACATCATTTTCATCTTACATTTGCCGCATGGAACTCAATATTCAACGCCCAAGAAGGAACCGTCAATCCGAAGCAATTCGTGGAATGGTGCAAGAAACACGCATTCATCCCGACAATTTGATTTTGCCATTTTTTCTACTCGATGGAACCAACAAGAAAGAAGAAATTGCTTCCATGCCGGGCGTTTTCCGCTACACCATTGATCTTGCCTTAATTGAAGCGAAAGAATGCTTCTCTTTGGGATTGCGCAATTTTATTTTGTTCCCAGCGATCGATGAGCAGCACAAGGACAAATACGCCACTTGGAGCTATCATCCGAATTGTTTCTACCTAAAGGCCATCCAAGCTTTCAAGTCTGAACTGCCTGAATGTACCGTTATTACTGATATAGCGATGGATCCATACAGTTCTGATGGCCATGATGGAATCTATCAAGACGGTAAAATCTTGAACGATGAAACCTTGGCAGTGTTGGCTAAAATGGCCGTTGCACAGGCACAAGCTGGAGCCGATATCATGGGGCCTTCAGATATGATGGACGGTAGAGTAGGGTACATCCGCCAAGCACTTGATGCGGCCGGATTTACACACGTTTCTATCATGAGTTACACCGCAAAATACGCTTCTTGCTTCTATGGGCCTTTCCGTGATGCATTGGATTCAGCGCCGAAGCATGGCAATAAACTCAGCTACCAGATGCATCCAGCCAACAAGCGTGCTGCAATCATCGAAGCTAAGCTAGACGAAGCTGAAGGTGCCGATTTCTTGATGGTGAAGCCTGCTTTATCTTACCTAGATATTATTGCGGAACTTCGTCAAACTTCTTCATTGCCCATCGTAGCCTACAATGTAAGCGGCGAATATGCCATGATTAAAGCCGCTGCCGAAAAGGGTTGGGTGGATGAAAAC
Source organism: Chitinophaga pinensis (assembly GCA_945883545.1). Classification (GTDB taxonomy): domain Bacteria; phylum Bacteroidota; class Bacteroidia; order M30B66; family M30B66; genus CAMCXT01. The sequence continues at coordinate 77,839 of CAMCXT010000004.1, forward strand.
CGTGCAATCGATGAAGTACTTACTTCGATCAAGCGCGCAGGGGCGGATATTATCATCACCTACTTTGCCAAGCAATATGTGATTACACAAGCAGGACTGAAGTAGTCTTTCACTAAAGTAGAGCTTTGGATTTTCTTCTTAGAAATCTGGAGGCGAATTGAGTGATTTGGTATTCACTCAATCTATACTTTTGCGCAGAATTTACATGGAGTCTAGAAACCATTCACAAACAGGGCCGAACCGAAAAGCCAAAAGAGTAGGAAAAAAATACTATCCAATACATCAGATAATTTCTGAGATTGAATTGTTCCAATAAATCTATAATCCCAATCTCTTAAATATCCCTACCCAGCGGCAAACATCGGCACCAAAAACGGATCTTGGTCGAAAAGTATCTGCTCAACCAATCTTTCTGTGATGTCTGGATAATGAACCTTCGGAACATAACTGCTATTCATCCACTTTTTTAAGGCTGGAAGAATCGAAGCGTTAAACGTTTTTGCTGTTGGAATACCCAACGATTTCAAAGCTTCTGCATTACACTGCTGCTCGTATTGACCTTTGATCGGAATCACGAACAGTTTCTTGCGCAAAAACATCGCTTCAGCAGGAGATTCGAATCCAGCACCCGTTAACAAACCACTGCAGCTCGACAAACTCTGTGTGAAGCTGTCGTGGTTCACCGGACGAATGGTGATATTCTTATCGATATATGGAAACTTGATGTTTCGTGAGAAAATCTCCCAACGAACTTCAGGAATTTCATGTAAAACATCCATCAACAGTTTATCAGATACAGCAGGCAAATACACTGTAAAATGTCCGTTGTTGGATGTTTCTAAAGTCCTAATCTCTTTTCTAATAACAGGTGTAAATATATAATCGTCGTAATTCTTAAAATGTAAACCTACAGCATAACTCGCAGGCGCATATTGACTCACAATAAGCTTTGCCATTGGCGCCCAAGTGCCCGGTTTGGGACACAAATCGCTCAACAAAGAAACTTGGTGCGAAAATGAAATGCATGGAACATTGCGGTACCATGCAGCCCAAGCCGAAATACTCTCAAAATCATTTATAATTAAATCGTAATCCTGAACTGGGAAATCACGAATTTCTTTGGTAAGTCTAATAAAGTTTGTCTTTTTCAACATTTCCCAATAGCTTAAACCGCCGCTATTGTTGTACTGTAAACTAAGTCCCTTACTACGGTATTTAACTGGATATGATAAATTCAAATTCGAATTTGATCCACTCAACATAATGTCCACATCGGCCATTTTGCGGAGGATAGGAAGTACTTCTCTTGCTCTGCTTATGTGCCCATTACCTGTTGCTTGTATGGCATACAATACTTTCATGCTGCTACTTCTTGCTTTGTTAATGAGTTTAATACGGCATACACCGACTGTGCATCAGCAAATGCCTGTTTAACTTGTTTCTCAGTAAATTTCACTTTTTTATTTTCGAATAACTTGGCAAATTCTACAATTTCCCATGCGTGGTTGTTGTATTCTAATGCTGTTAAATTCTCAATCCAATCGCCGCTATTTAAATAATCTACACTCCCTTTTGAATTCTCAATAGTTCGCTGTGCTGGCTGGTGAATATGGCCACAAATTACATAGTCGTAACCTTGATCTATAGCGTGTTCTGCTGCAATTTGCTCAAAATCGCCAACGAATTTTACCGCTTGTTTTACACCCGCTTTGATCTTCTTCGAAATCGAAACTTTCTCTCTGCCGGTTTTTTCTAGAATCCAATTAACGGCACGATTTAATAAAATTAAATAGTCGTAGCTTTTTCCAGCAAACTTCGCTAACCATTTTCCGGTATTAACCGATAAATCGAATACGTCGCCATGGAAAATCCAGGCTTTCTTACCATCAATTTCTAAAATGAGTTTGTCTGCCAAGGTGAAATTCCCCATGTGCAGATCGCTGAACCTACGAAGCATTTCATCGTGGTTGCCTGTGAGATAGTACACTTTCGTGCCCGTCATCAACAAACGCATAACTTCTTGTAAAACCTGATGATGTGCTGCTGGCCAATATCGTTTCGAAAATTGCCAACCGTCTATAATATCGCCGTTTAAAACTAAAATCCTTGGTTGTATGCTTCTTAAATACTGAATAAGCTCGTCGGCGTGGCAACCATAAGTTCCCAAATGAACATCCGAAACTACAACTAAATCAACTGGCCGTGCTTGCATAGCTTTTTGCATTGGATTTTGTTTCGATAAATTTCATCCTACTAAGTCACCCCCAAGTATGCTGCATTTCAGCATTACGTTAATTCCTGTTTAAGCAGATATTTCAATAAATTCACCCACTCAAATCTCCACTCTCATCATTTGCCCTATTTATGAGCTATTCAGGACTTTCGCAGTTTAAACAATTTGTTAAGGCACTGGTTTATAAACAATTCGTTGTTGGTAGCATGGTGCTGATTTCTGGATGCTCTTCACCGAATCGCTTCTCCGACAGCAAGATCATTCAGGTGTATGAAGCCCGAGATCAACGCAACCTCGAATTGCTGGTTGAATTCCTCAGTAACCCCGACAAAAAAATCAGAGCCGAAGCTGCCCGTGCCTTTGCATCCATTCCAGATTCCTTGCTCAGCTACAAATTGGCACCTGCACTTGTGAAGGAACAAGATGAAGATGTTCAGCTGGAATTGGCATTTTCGATCGGACAAACCGGAGGCATTGTGCAAACACTTCCGTTGTTGACTGAGTTTGACAAGTTCAAATCGGTGGAAGTAAAGTCGGCACTGTGCATTTCACTCGCAAAATGCGGACATGCACAATTTATCGGTCAACAATTAAAAAAGAAGGAATTTCCTGATGAAGTGCTTGCAGAAGCTGCATTTTATTTGGCACGTGCAGGAAAACTAAAAGATCCGGAATTATTAATTCCCATATTCAAGCTTGCTGAAAACGACAATCAAATCGGTTTTTATGCAGCCTACGCAATTTTACGCTCAGGAATTCAATTGAACGGGAAGGTGCATGAAATAACAAAATTGATTTCCGAAATCACCAATCAAGAAACACGTTTAGCGCTGATTCAATCTTTAAATCGATGCGATTCTACTGCCATTGTTACATTGAATAAATTGTTCGATCAAGCAGCTGGCGATGAGAATTATTTAGAAAGATTAGCAACCATTAGAGCAGCATCGAAATTAGAATTTTCAGTATCGAAGCCTTTGCTTCTGAAAGGTTTGATCGATCCCAATCACCACATCAGAGATCAAGCTTCTATATATGTTGCAGAAAAGCCTGATTTTTTCGACAATGCCTATTTATTGATGCGGTTTACAACCGAAGATTTTGCATTGGTGAAATATCGTTTTGCAGGAATGTTATTGAAGAAAAGCGATTTTTCTCAAAAGGATAGCTTATCTAAATTGTTAAAGAATAGCTTCCATGCAGAACTTGATGAATACAAGCAAGGATACATCCTTTCTGCATTGTCGGGGCATTTCAACAATCTTTCTTTTCTCGAGGAAGTTTCCTTTTCAACCCCAAGTATTTTATTGCGCGAATTTGCTTTTTCAGCCTTATTGAATTACAGGAAATCGCCAAACTTTATTCAGTATTCAAAAGAATGGTTAAAGGTTTCTCCAACAACATTAACCGATCATTTTGCCAAATTACTCCAGAATGCCATCGAAACCGGCGATGTGAGTATGGTGGCAATTTCATCGGAGCTGATGCGCGATACAAGCTTGTTAAATAAATATTCGGCTCAAATGCCAGTGTATTATTCCAATTTGGAATTCATGCAGCAAACGCTTGAGAAACTCATTTTGCCGCGCGATATCGAAGCGTATGGAGAATTGCTTAGAACGATGAGGATGTATATTGGAAGTCCAATAGAAGGCAACTTAAAGGCCGATTACAACAATCCAATCGATTGGGAATATCTACAGCGCATTCCAAGTAACCAACAGATTGAATTTGTAACCTCTGCAGGAAATATTGTAGCCGAATTGTGGGTAGATGATGCACCTGCAACGGTAGCTTGGTTTATGAAATTAATTGAAAAGGATTTCTATAAATTAAAACGTTTGCACCGCGTGGTTCCCGGTTTCGTTATTCAAGACGGTTGCCCGCGGGGTGATGGCTTTGGTAGCACAATGGAAACAATTCGTAGTGAATTCTCGCGCCGTAGCTTCGATGCAGGGGTGTTGGGAATGGCTTCAGCTGGACCAGATACCGAGAGCTGTCAGTGGTTCATTACCCACAATGCTACACCGCATTTAAATGGGCGATATACCGCATTTGGCAGGGTAGTGCAGGGTATGGAAGTCGTGCACAAATTAAAAATCGGAGATGCAATTAAGGAAATTAAAATCCTGCCGTAATTATTTCTTGATTTTATCGAGAACAATCATTTTTTCTAGCGTGAAAGTGCCTTCTGCTGCAGCTTTTAGGAAGAAATCGAATTCGTAAGTTTTGAAATTCGGATTTGTAACTTTAATTGAATAATTCCGGTTGCCTTCGAGCGTGCTAAAATATTGACCATTTTCATCGCTGTTCACCACTGTTACTTTACCACTTTCACGGTCGGTGATCGTTAATTCAATTTCGATTGTTTCACCTGCATTTGAATCGATAATCTTTCCTGAAACAATCGAAATCGGTGGACCTTTCGGAACAATCGCTTCTACTTTGCTTTCACTTACTGCCTCAGCTTCTTTTTTCAAGGCTGAGAAATCAATTTCATAAATGTCTAGATCGCCAGTTCCGCCATCGCGGTTCGAGCTAAACCAAGCTGTACGACCATCGGTGCTCATACAGAAGAAACGCTCGTCGCCGTTTGTATTGATCGGATATCCTAGGTTTTCAGGTGCACTCCATTTGCCATCTACCAAAGAACTTTTGAAGATATCGTATCCGCCCAATGCTTTCGGACTGTTTGATGCGAAATACAACGATTGGCCATCAGGGTGAATGAAAACCCCAATTTGGTCGTGTTCATCGTTGATCATTGGTCCAAGATTTACAGCCTTGCCCCATTCGTTCTTGCCTTCGCGCTTACTCATGTAGATGTCGCCCATGCCGAAACCTCCTTTTGGACGTTCAGAAACGAAATACAACGTTTTACCATCTGGCGATACACAAGCAGAACTCTCGAAATAGCTCGTGTTTACGTCACCTTCTAACTTCGCAGCCTTGCCCCATTTGCCGGTTCTACCGATTTTAGAGATGAAAATTTCTCCCGATCCTGTGAAGCCTGTATTGCGGTAAACATAAATCTGTTTCCCATCGGGCGAAAGACTCATATTGGCATCGTGGCCATCTTCGTTTAGCTGCCCGGGCACGCTCTCCGCTTCTAACCATTTTCCGGTCATCGAATCTTTTACAGCGATGTAAATATCCTCGTAAAATTTGCCGTCTTCTGGATCTTGAAGTTTCCCAACACTTTCGGGACGACGGCTTGTGAAAATCATTGTTTTTCCATCTGCCGAAACCGATGGATTGTATTCTGGATATTCTGAATTGATCTTATCTCCAATGTTTCTAATCTGAACATTGATAGGCTTTTTCATCATTTCTGATGCATTTTTGCACTGCTGAATATATGCAGCGGCCTCATCCTTTTCGTCGGTCTTTTTGGGTTGTTTTTCTAGGTATTGCTGATAGGCTTCAACCGCCAAATCGAGATTGCCTAAAATCTGCTGCGCTCTACCCACAAAAAAGTACTTTTCAGGATCTTCATTTGGGTTTAATTGGATCGATTTATTCAAGCGATCTAGCGCGTCTTCGTAGTTCTTCAGGTGATAATTGCACTCACCACTCATGAAATACAATTCGGCAGTTGTAGAGTCGCTTTTTTCTAAATCGCGCATTACCCGCATCGCTGCGAAATAATCACCACCCATCATCATGTTTTTCACTCTGATAAGTTGAACTTTACTGGTCCCATTGTCGCTCAAATGGGCGGAAACAGGGTTAGCACTGGATAAAAATGCAAACAATGACAATGGCAAAATCCATTTCATACCTTTCAGTTTTAGCTGATTAAAAATAGTTCTTTTCACGTTTTATAAGTCATCAAGATTACTCAACATCTGTAAAAATGTTTCGAGCCCTTTCTGTTTCGACGAATCGAACGTGTAAGAAATAGAATGCGTAAGGTAATTTTTTACTTCGAAATAATCAGGATATTGATCAAGAACTTCTTCAGCAGCTTCTTCCGCTTGCGAAATTCCCATATTTAAGGCATTGTTTAGCTCCACTTCGTGGGATGGCGAAATCGGCTTTAGGCTGATCCACAAGGCAAACACAAAGGGCAAGCCCGTAAATTGTTGCCAACATGTTGCCAAATCGTACACGAATGGATGTTTCATCGATTCACCGAAAGCTCGGTCTCCGATCACCACTGCTGCGGTTTTTCCACCAACATGATCTAAGTAATTCTCAGGTGCATCCATGAATTCCGGCTGATGCTTCCAGAAACGCTTCATCAACACCCTGCACAAGGCTACCGAGGTGCGCGATTGGTAATCCAAATACACCTTTTCGATCTGCTCCACCGGAACATCACTCACCAACAACACCGATCGAACGGGCTCTACCGCACCAATGCAAGTGTCTCCAATTATATAGTACTCCTTCAGCTTGGCCAAAATCGCCACTGGAACCAAACCAATATCCGCACGGCCTTCTAACAATGCACGCGCACATTCGGCCGGATAATAAGGATCAATCTGAAAGCGATCGGATGCCATCAATCCACTCAAGCGCAAGCCCCGCATAAACGGCGCGGTGTTCAAATAATTCACTATGGCAACCTTGATCATCGAAGCAAATATAAAGGCATTCAGCCCATACAGTGAAGAAGTTTTTTCAGCTCCTTCTTAACAATCTGTTTGTATATTAGTTTACTTTGCGAACTGTTAACTAGTGCAACTAACATGAAGATAACCAGCATCCGCTGTCCCGATTTACCACTTAGCCGCCGCATCGCAATGATTCTCAAGCAGTATCACGGACAAATGCGGAAACACATCCAGCATCCACTGGCAGGTAAATACTATCCACTTCTATTGCGGCTCGATAGCAAAGCAGGCCACGTTACCCAACAAGATCTGGTCGAATACCTCGGCATCGACAAAACTTCCATGGTGCGCATCATCGACGAATTGGTGCAGGCCAACCTGATCAGCCGCGCGCCACATCCAGCCGATAGGCGCTTTCATCAAATTCTACTCACCGATTCCGGCAAAGCACTCATCCCTGAAATTCGGAATGCCATCAACTTGGTGAATACTTCCATGATGAACGGCTTATCCACCGCCGAATCCGACCAATTCATCCTCTCACTTCAACATATTCAAGATAACCTAAACCAACTCGACCAATCGCCCAACAACGATTGTTTACCTGCTCCATCAAAAGTTGATTAACATGAAAAGAATCCTCATTATTTTACTCGTTATCGGTTTAGCCTTAGGTGCAAAGTTTCTGTTTTTCCCAGGAAACACTGCCGCTGAATCTGCCAAAGGAGGAAAACCCAAAGGGCCATCGCCCGCCAAAGTATATGTCGTAAATCCGCAACCACTCGAGCAAACCGTTCAGGTGCCGGGCGTGGTTCTGCCCACTGAGAGTGTCGACCTCATGCCCGAATCATCGGGGCGCGTAACGGGCATCTTTTTCACCGAAGGCAAGGCGGTTTCTAAAGGACAACTGCTGGTAAAGCTCAACGACGCCGAATTGCAGGCGCAGCTTTCCAAAGTGAAACAACAAGCCAAAGTGCAAACCGACCGCCTGAACCGACTCAAGAAGCTGCTCGAAATCAACGGAACTTCCCGCGAGGAAGTTGAACTTTCCGAAACGCAAGTGCAAGGCCTGCAAGCCGATATAGACCTCATTGCAGCACAAATTGCCAAAACAGAAATCAGAGCACCTTTTTCGGGCACCATCGGTTTACGCCGAATTTCCGAAGGCGCTTTCATCTCGCCGGGCACTAAGGTAGCCACGCTGGTTGAAGGTGCACAGTTGAAACTTTCGTTTTCGCTTCCAGGTTTTCAGGCAGTGCAAGTGGATCAAAATGCAACGGTGTACTGCCGTTTCGCAGGCGATTCTACAGTGTACAAAGCCCAGATTTTTGCATCCGATGCCATTGCATCCGACCGTTCACGGCTCGTAGAATTTAAATCCACTTTTGTGGGCAATCCGAAAGGCATGATTCCGGGCAGAAGTCTCAACGTTGACGTGCCTTTGCGCACCGTTCCAGCAGCTTTGATGGTGCCTACGCAAGCCATCATCCCCATCCTGAAAGGCCAAAAGGTTTTTATCGCCAAAAACGGCATTGCCGAGGAACGGAAAATCATTACCGGCTTCAGGAACGAAGCGTTTGTGGAGGTTGTTTCTGGGCTGCAAGCGGGCGACAGTGTGATCACCACCGGAATTATGTCGCTCAAGCAAGGCAGCGAGTTGAAAATCATTCCTTCAAAACCTAAGAAATGAGCAGTTTATCTACCATCAGTATCAAGCGCCCGGTACTGGCCATCGTGATGAACCTCATCATTGTGCTGTTCGGGGCCATTGGTTATACGTATTTAGGTGTTCGAGAATTTCCATCGATCGATCCTCCGGTAATTACTGTTCGAACCGGCTACACGGGCGCAAGTGCCGATGTGGTTGAAAGTCAAATCACCGAACCGCTCGAAAAAGCACTCAACGGCATCGAGGGCATCCGGAGTATTTCGTCGGCTTCGAACCTAGGCAACTCAACCATCACGGTCGAATTTTCGCTCGGAACCAACCTGGAAGCTGCTGCCAACGATGTGCGCGACAAGGTGGCACAGAGCGTTCGGAATCTTCCGCAAGACATCGACGGTTTGCCTACCGTTACCAAGTCGGATGCGAATTCGGATGCCATCATCAGCCTTACCGTGCAGAGCAATACCAAATCGCAGCTCGAAGTGAGCGATTATGCGGAGAATGTGATTGGCGAACGTTTGCAAACCATCCCCGGCGTGAGTTCCCTGCAGATTTGGGGACAAAAACGCTACGCGATGCGCTTGTGGCTCGATCCCCAAAAGATGGCTCAATTGGGCATTACTGGTCAGGATGTGCGAACGGCCCTGGTGGCGCAGAATGTAGAACTCCCCGGAGGGAAAATTGCCGGAAACATGACCGAACTCAGCGTGCGCACCACAGGCCGATTGAGCAATCCCGAAGAATTCAACGATTTGATTGTGCGCAACACAGGCAACGAAATTGTTCGTTTGCGCGATTTTGCTGAAGCACGGCTCGGTCCAGAAAACGAAGAAACGATCCTCCGCCAAAGTGGAACGCCGATGGTTGCCGTGGCATTGAGTCCGCAGCCTGGCGCCAATTACCTCGATATTGCCAACGAATTTTACAAGCGGGTGGATGATATCAAGAAGGATCTCCCTGAAGATTACACGCTCAACATTGCGCTCGACAATACCCGATTTATCGAGCAAAGTGTGGTGGAAGTGGGCGAAACCCTGCTCATTGCGATCATTTTGGTGGTCCTGATTATCTTCCTGTTTTTCCGCGATTGGGTGATTGCTTTTCGACCACTCATCGATATCCCGGTGTCCCTCATCGGTGCGTTTTTTATCATGTATTTGATGGGCTATTCGATCAACGTGCTTACCCTGCTGGCGATCGTGCTGGCAACCGGTTTGGTGGTGGATGATGGCATTGTGGTAACGGAGAACATCTTCCGAAAGACCGAAGAGGGGATGTCGCCTATGGAAGCTGCGATTAAAGGCTCGAACGAGATATTCTTTGCGGTGATTTCAACCTCGGTAACCTTGATTGCCGTGTTTATGCCCGTGATTTTCCTCGATGGATTTGTGGGCCGTTTGTTCCGCGAGTTCGGTGTGGTGTTGGCTGGTGCAGTAGCGATTTCGGCCTTTGTGTCGCTCACCCTCACACCGATGCTCAATGCCTATTTGGTGAAGAAAAACAAGAAGAAAACCCGATTCTACGAAGCCACCGAGCCCTTTTTCCAGCGCCTCGATTTGGGCTACCGAAATTTGCTTGAGAAATTCATGCAGAAACGCATACGCGCCCTGTATATCCTTGCAGGTTCGGTTGCCTTGTTGGTTTTCCTCTATCCGAAATTACAAACCGAATTGTCGCCATTGGAAGACCGCAGCTGGCTTCGACTACAGGTTACAGCGCCCGAAGGTGCATCGTACGAATACACCGACAATTACCTGCTCCGTGTAACCGATTTTGTAACCGATTCGGTGCCCGAAACCAAGGTATTGCTCACCGTTACAGCGCCCGGTTTTAATGGTTCTGGAGCCGTTAACACGGGATTTGTGCGCATGGTATTGAACGATCCATCCGAACGGAAAAGGTCGCAGCAGCAAATTGCGCAATACATGCAGAAATCGCTCGGAAGATTTCCCGAAGCCCGTGCATTTGTTATTCAACAGCAAACCATTTCGGCAGGAGGTTTTGGTGGCCAGCCGATACAGTTCGTGATTCAAGCGCCCGATTTCGAAGCCTTGAAGAATGTGTTGCCGAAATTTGTGGATGAAGCCAACAAGACCGGTGTTTTTCAAGGATTGGATGCGAATTTAAAGTTCAACAAGCCCGAACTGAGCGTATCGATCGACAGGAACCAAGCGGCAGTGTTGGGCATTTCGGTGCAAGACATTGCGCAAACCCTTCAGCTGGCATACAGTGGTGGGCGTTTGGCGTATTTCACGATGGATGGAAAGCAGTACCAAGTGATTGGGCAGGCGAACCGCATCAACCGCGACGATCCCACCGACTTGAAGACCTTGCAGATCCGCACCGCATCGGGCGATTTGGTTCCATTGGAGCAGGTTGTAAAGGTGGAAGAAGTGAGCAGTCCGCCCCAGCTTTTCCACTACAACCGATACCAGAGTGCGACCATATCTTCCGGGCTTGCCCCGGGCAAAACCATTGGCGACGGCATAAAAACCATGAAAGAAGTGGCTTCGAAAGTGCTCGATGATACGTTCTCAACCACCACCACTGGGGCATCGAGAGATTTCGAGGAGAGTTCGTCGAACATCCTGTTTGCGTTTCTGCTCGCCTTGTTGCTCATTTATTTGGTGTTGGCGGCACAGTTCGAAAGCTTCAGAGATCCATTGATTATCATGATTACCGTTCCGCTTGCCTTGGCTGGTGCGGTGTTTAGCTTGTGGTACTTCAACCAAACGAGCAATATTTTTAGTCAGATCGGGATTATCATGTTGATCGGTTTGGTAACCAAAAACGGCATCCTGATCGTTGAATTTGCGAACCAGCTGCAGGAAAAAGGCCTTCCGAAAGCCGAAGCCATCATCGATGCTGCACAGGCGCGTTTGCGGCCTATTTTAATGACCACCTTGGCCACTGCGCTGGGTGCCTTACCGATTGCCTTGGCCTTGGGAGCAGGATCGGTAAGCCGCATGGGGATGGGGATTGCGATTATTGGCGGTTTGCTGTTTTCGTTAATCTTGACCCTGTTTGTGATCCCTGCATTTTATACCATGATATCTTCTAAAAAAGTGAAGCATGAACAAGTTGATTAGTATAGTTTTTTTTATGCTGAGTGCCGTTTTGAGCAACCTGTTTGCACAGGAGATGCTTACGGCAGAAGCGGCAGTGGAGGCGGTTTTGAAGAATGGCTATGGCATCCGCATCGCCGAGCAGCAGTGGGAAGCATTGAAGACCGATGCCACCCGCGGAAATGCTGGTCAATTGCCATCGGTGGGTGTTTCGGCAGGTGGAAATTTGCAATCGACCAACATCAACCAGGAGTTTTCGAACGGTACCGTGATTGTGCGCAATGGAGTAGGGGCGAGCACCTTGAATGCGGGCCTCAATGCCTCGTGGATGCTGTTTAACGGCAAGCGGATGTTTGTAACCTACGACCGTTTGAAGATGGCCGCCGCGGGTGGAGAATTGCTGTGGAAGCAGGAAGTGGAAGCATCAATTCGGGAAGCCTTGGAAGTGTATTATACCTTGGTGCAGCTCAACATGGAAATCAAGGCGAGAAATTCGGCTTTGGTGCTCACCAACGAGCAGCTGTTGATTGCAGAGCGGCGGTTTAGCCTTGGTTCGGGCGACAAGCAGGCGGTGCTCCAGTCGAAGATTGCGCGCAACGACATCCAATCGGCCATTTTGCAGCAGAAGCAGCAATCGGATGCCTTGAAGATTGCCCTTAACCGTTTGATGGGGCGTGAAGTGAATATGGAGTTTGCCGTGCCCGATTTGGTGGAGCACCGCAACGATCTCAACCTGGCGGCTTTGCAGTTGGAGTTAGACAAGCAGAACATCCGTTTGGCCTTGCAACGCAATGTGGTGGCGCAGCAGCAGTTTGGTGTGCAGGAAGCCAAAGCCGATCTGCTGCCTACCTTGCAGCTCAATACCGCCTATGGCTTGAACCGCAACCAGAGTGAGGGTGGATTTTCGTTGTACAATTTTAGTCAGGGCCCAGCGGCGGGCTTGGCCTTGAACTGGAACCTGTTTAATGGAGGTGCGGTGAAGCGCAATGTGGCGCAGCGGCAGATCGTGTTGCAGCAGGCGCAATTGCAGCAGGCACAGATTCAGTTGGAAGTGCAGGGCGAGTTGTTTACGGCATGGAGGAACCTCGAAAGTTGGAAGCAGCGCCAGGTTTTAGAGGACGAGAATTTGCAAGCGGCTGAGGAGAGTTTCACTTTGGCGCAGGAGCGGTTTAAGTTGGGGATAGCGGCTTTGTTGGAGGTGAAAGATGCGCAGCGATCGTTCGACGAGGCGATATCGCGATCGGCAGGGGCGAAAGTGCAGCGCAAGTTGGCCGAAATCGCGTTGTTGCAGGTAAGCGGGCGGTTACAAACCCGATAATACCAAATTGAACACTTTGGTTATTAACGATTTGCAACAAAATTCCATCTTTTTTAACGCAAAAGTTTGGATGATTTAATTTAGAAAGTATATTTGCAGCCCGATTCACCAAGGTGATTGCGAAGGGAGTTTAGCTCAGCTGGTTCAGAGCATCTGCCTTACAAGCAGAGGGTCACTGGTTCGAACCCAGTAATTCCCACATCTATTAAGCCTCTCCAAATGGAGGGGCTTTTTTGTTTGCGGGATTTTCATTTGAAGTAACCGTTGAATAATAGTGCACTGAAAAGGAGCCGATTTTGTTAATAAAATTCTCCTATTTTATATTGCAAAATCTCATTGTTCAGTAATTTTCAGAGCCTAATCATAGGTTTTTAATTCTAACTTTTTACTAAGTGAATAGTTAGCTTACCAGAAGGATTCATTGAAAGAGTTAGATTGTCAAGGGATGCTGCAGAATTAGCAGATAAGTATATTCAAGCAAAAGTAGTAGGTAAAACAAGTAGGGCTGATTGCCAGCATATTGCAATTGCAACACTTTGTCATGCAGATGTTTTGGTTAGTTGGAATTTTAAACATATTGTTAACTTAGATCGTATCAGAGGCTACAATGGAATCAATTTCCAAAATGGTCACCAAATGATTGAAATAAGAACACCCAAAGAAATTTTCAATTATGGAAACGAAGAATAAACAAGTCGAAAAGACATTTGATGCAATTAAAGTTATGCGTCAAATTCGAGATAAATTAAGTCTCGAAATTATGGACATGAGTTTTGAAGAAGAGCGAGCCTATTTAGACAAGTTGCTTGCCGAAGGAAATAAAAAGTAAAACGGTCAATGCCCAAATTCTGTTCGATTATATTCCTAAGAGTTTGGGCTAACTTTTTTAATCAACTTGCCCTTAATGTGGTAAGTGTTCCGCACGGCACATGTGATGATAAGTAAATCAGGTCTCAGACTAGAGAATAACCACAAATTACTTGCAGCACACTTCTGTTCAGTGATTTCGATAAGGAACTATTACAAGCCCACTTAGCACCAATAAACCCCACCTGGACCTGGATACCAAGCGCGCTGGCCTCGGAAAATGCGCGAGGGTGCGTTGGGGTGAATTCCAAACCGCTTACAAAGACTGCAAAATCCTACGTGATAGTTTGTAAGTCTTTGTTGTGGTTTGGAAGAGCGCGAGGAAGCATTGCATTTTCCTAGACTTTTTGTTGTACTTTTTGGTCATGAAAAAAGTACCGAGAAGATAAGGTAAGAGATAGGTTTACGATTAAACAGAAAGTGCTCAATGTATTTTTCCAAACTAATGCAGCTATAAGAATTTATATATATTCCTTTAGAATTTATGATTAGTGAACGAGTTCAAGATTAGTGTTTTTATTCACAAGGCAGATGTGCTGCTAGTGGACTGTTTGACTAAATTTTATGAGGGACTTCAATTAAAATCCGCACACTAGGCATCATAAAAATTTCACTAACTTTGAAATATGAAAAAACCGCGATTGTATTTTGATACTTCGGTATTCGGTGGCATTCATGACATTGAATTTCAGTTCGAAACTGAACAACTATTTGAAATGGTTCGTTCTGGAGAAATCATTTGTGTTTACTCTGATTTAACTGAATTTGAATTAGAAAATGCTCCTGAAAAGATTAAAGAACACTTCATGAATCTTGACAAGAAGACTATAGAATTTGTTGAGATAACTGAGGAAATAAATCAATTGGCAATGGAATACGTTCTGGAAAAAGTTGTTGGAGAAACAAGTATGGATGATTGTCGGCACATTGCATGTGCTACAGTAAACAATGTTGATTACTTAATAAGCTGGAATTTTAAACACATTGTCAATGTATTCAGAATACGAGGGTATAATTCAATTAATCTGAAAAATGGATATTTGCAATTAGATATTCGTTCACCAAAATAGATAATAAGAAATGAAAGCTAAAGACCCTATCAAAGAAAAAGAATTCGATACTGTAAAATTTTTTAGAGCAGTCAAAGAGAAAATCTCAAAAGAAACTCAAGGAATGACATTCACGGAATTCAAAGAATATATAAGAAAAAGAAAATTGAAGACTGCTGAATAAGTTATTTCTAATAGCGGCTTTGCGAAATGCAGGTATTTGAGGTACACGAATGGGATATTACTTTAGCACTCAATTATCTTTCACATCTATTGCATCAATTCCGCAAGATTATTTTTGACGATAATTAAGTCTAGTTTCAAGATTAGATTAAAATCCCACTTCACACCGGAAAACCCCAGTCTAATCCCGATCCCAAGCGCTGGCCTCGGAAAATGCGCGAGGGTGCGTTGGGGTGAATTCCAAACCGCTTACAAAGACTGCAAAATCCTACGTGATAGTTTGTAAGTCTTTGTTGTGGTTTGGAAGAGCGCGAGGAAGCATTGCATTTTCCTAGACTTTTTGTG
>CAMCXT010000005.1 GCA_945883545.1 Chitinophaga pinensis
ACCATTCAAACGCAAACTTTTTTCCACTGCCAACAAATTTGCAGGGTATTGAAGATGGTCTTTCAAAAAATGCAAAATATGCTGCCTCACCCATTCTTCGGGAGTTAGAACCACCCACCTTTTACGGAAAGCATCATAAATTTGCGTTCTTTGTTCTACCTTCCTCAAACGAAATTCTGCTGAAGGAAAATTCAAGGAAGGAAAACCGATCAAATCATTAGTCATGAAAAATAAATCAGAAATCGTATCTAACTGGTTACCAAGATATACAGGACTTCCATTGGAAGAATTTGGACGATATATCCTGTTGACGAATTTCATTAATTATGTTGACAAATTTGCCGAAATTCACAATGTACCTGTAATTGGAAAGGAAAGACCTATGCAAGTTGCTACTGCAAATGGTATCAGCATAATCAATTTCGGAATGGGAAGCGCCAATGCGGCTACAGTGATGGATTTGCTTTCTGCGATCAAACCTAAAGCAGTATTGTTCCTAGGAAAATGTGGTGGCCTTAAGAAAAAAAACCAAGTAGGAGATTTGATTCTTCCAATAGCTGCCATTCGTGGTGAAGGAACTTCGAACGACTATCTTCCAGCTGAAGTGCCAGCTTTACCAGCATTTTCGCTTCAGAAAGCAGTATCCACAACCATTCGAAACAACAACAAAGATTATTGGACTGGCACAGTTTACACCACCAACCGAAGAGTTTGGGAGCATGACAACGAGTTCAAAAAATATTTGCAGAAAATCAGAGCCATGGCGATCGACATGGAAACTGCTACCATTTTTAGCGTCGGTTTCTTCAACAAAATTCCCACTGGTGCTCTGCTGTTGGTTTCTGATCAACCCATGGTTCCTCACGGAGTGAAAACAGACCAGTCGGACAATTCAGTTACAAAAACATATGTCGACGATCACCTAAAAATCGGCATCCAATCGTTGAACGAACTAATAAACAACGGATTAACTGTAAAGCATCTTCGATTCGATTAACCGAATTGTTTCCTGTTTAGGTACAAAATGTTAGTAATATACTCCTACGAGATTGTTTCACCATGCACTACCCTTATTGCTTTTTGGGTTAATTTTGCCGCATGAATTTTACCCGACGACTTTCATTGTTCATTTTCGGAATTCTCCTTGGATCTGCCTTCGTATATGCTGTCTTGATTCGTGGTCGTGATATGCCTGCTTGGCTTCCAGGCGATAGAGTACTTGAAGAACTCCGTCTGCATCCAGTGCAAGTATCGGCGAAAGGCGCTTGTCAGCTGAAATGCAACAATCTAGAAAACAACGACATCCTAAACCTACTCAACACCGCTGAAGTGCTTTTTTCTGAAAGTGATGTTCGCGATAAGGATATCCCAGAATATGTGCTCGAAGGAAAAGGCCTCAAAGGCCAAACCCTGAAAATGAAGTTTAAATCGCAGCAAACCACGACAAACTTCCTCGAACTTATTCAGCCTGCAACTGCCGATACCTGCAACTGCAAGTAATATGGAAGGATGTTACCGCGACAAACTCAAATTGAATATGCTGGTTGATGTTGTTACAAAACGAGATCAAAAAACCGGCAAGCTCACCCGTGGAAGAATACGTTGGATGTTAACTTCCAAAGATTATCATTCTAGAGGCATCAAAGTGATGCTAGACGACCGCATAGTGGGCCGTGTGCAAAGAATTGTTACTGAAGAAGAACTTTCCCAATCATGATGAAACTTCCAGAAAGTTGGACATTGCCTAACGGCATCCGGGTGATCTTTTTACCCGTTGAAAGTGAGGTTGCGCACTGCGGGATTTTCATCAATGCTGGAAGCCGCGACGAGTTATCGCATGAGCACGGCCTGGCTCATTACATCGAACATTGCGTTTTTAAAGGAACAGCGCATCGTAAAGCATACCACATTCTCAGTCGCATGGAAGATGTTGGTGGCGAACTCAATGCATATACGACCAAGGAAGAAACTTGTCTATATGCATCCTTCCTGAATCCACATTTCGAACGCGCACTAGAACTACTTTGCGACATAGGCTTTCACAGCATCTTCCTTGAAAAGGAAATTGTAAAGGAAAAAACGGTTATTATCGATGAAATCAATTCATACAAGGACAGTCCTTCGGATGAAATTTACGATCGATTCGAAGAACAGATTTATCAAAAGCATGCTCTTGGCCATGATATTCTAGGTACTCCAGCACATTTAAAGAAGTTTACTCGAGAGGATATTCTGAAATTTATCCAACGAACTTGGAATACCGATCAAATGGTTTTTTCGGTGGTAGGAAAATACTCAGCCACCAAGCTGAAAAGACTAACAGAGAAATATTTAGGTCAGATTCCTGAAAACCGTAGAACCTTCGAACGCCCCGCTCCAGGTGTATATTTACCTGAGCAACGTGTGATCAAACGAAAAAACCACCAAGCACACCTTGTAATTGGAGGGCCAGCTTATGGGGTTCGAGATCCCAAAAGAACTTCACTGATCCTATTGAACAATCTTTTGGGTGGCCCAGGAATGAACAGCCGACTGAACCTCTCCATTCGTGAAAAATACGGCTTCACCTACAACATCGATTCATCATTCGCAATATATAGCGACACAGGGCTATTTAGCGTGTATTTAGGAACCGAAGCAGGCACCGTAGAAAGATGCCGCGAATTGGTGCACAAAGAACTTAGAAAGCTGCGGGAAGTTCCACTTTCGAGTAACCAACTTTTGAAAGCCAAAAACCAACTCAAAGGTCAAATTGCCATGGCACAAGAAAGCAACGGATCGGTGATGCTTGGGTTTGCAAAAACCTTCTTGTTGTTTAATCGAGTGGATACATTTGAAGAGATCTGCGCGAAGATTGACAGCCTAACAAGAGAGGATTTGATGGAAACTGCACAAGAAATATTTGACGAAAACAGGCTATCATCCCTCCTATTCCCCGCTGGATAAGGATTACAGAAGATTTTACCTTTTTCAATCTTTCCTTTTCAGAATTACTTAACCTGTGTATTTTAGACTGCTTAAATAAGGTCTATGCACGTCGCGATTGCCGGAAACATCGGTTCAGGAAAAACTACTCTCACTTCGCTCCTAGCGAAGCACTATAATTGGGTTCCTCACTTTGAAGATGCTGATGACAATCCGTATCTAAATGACTTCTACGAGGACATGCAACGCTGGTCGTTCAACTTGCAAATTTACTTCTTGAATAACCGTTTCAACCAAGTAAACGAGATCCACAAAAGCGGCAAGAAGGTGATTCAAGATAGAACCATCTATGAAGATGCTTACATCTTTGCTCCCAACTTGCATTCGATGGGTCTGATGACCACACGCGACTTTGAAAACTACTTTACACTATTTAACCTCATGTCGAGCTTCATCGCTCCACCTGATTTGTTGATCTACCTCCGCGCATCTGTTCCTACCTTGGTTAGTCAAATCCAAAAGCGCGGTCGTGAATACGAAAACTCCATTCGCCTCGATTATTTGCGCCGACTAAACGAGCGATACGAAGCATGGATTTCCAACTACAGCCACGGTAAATTATTGATCATCGACGTGGATGAAAACAAATTCTCCGAAAACCCAGAACACCTCGGAGAGATCATCAATAAAATCGACGCAGAAATCAACGGCTTGTTCTAAGCAACCATGGACTTTAGTCCATGGATATAAAAACTCTAGAATAACCTCTCAGCAACCATAGACTTCAGTCCATGGATACCAGAGCATGGATATAAGCAAAAGCCCCGAAACATCTAGATATTTCGGGGCTTTTTTATTGACTAAGTTTGAATTAAACCAGCATCATTACTGGGTTTTCAAGGTATGACTTAAGTGTTTTGAGGAATTCAGAACCTGCAACACCATCTACAACGCGGTGATCGCAGCTCAGTGTTACCTTCATCACATTTCCTGGCACCACAGCATTGTTTTTAACCACAGGCTTCTGCTGGATGCTTCCCACAGCCAAAATGCATGCATCTGGTGGATTGATAATGGCAGTAAACTGATCAATATCGAACATTCCCAAATTGCTGATGGTGAAAGTATTTCCTTCCCAATCGGCAGGCTGAAGTTTTTTCGTTTTGGCTCTACCGGCGTAGTCTTTCACTTCAGCTGAAATCTGGTGTAGGCCTTTTTGATCAGCAAAACGAACTACAGGAACCAACAAACCATCCTCAACCGAAATAGCAACACCAATATGAACATGATGATTGGTGCGGATTTTATCGCCCAACCAAGAAGAATTGATAACAGGGTGCTTGCGTAAAGCCATTGCGCAGGCTTTTACCACAAAATCGTTGTAAGAAATCTTCACATCACCACTTGCGTTGATAGCAGTTCTTGACGCAATGGCATTGTCCATATCGATTTCTATTGTTAGATAGAAATGTGGAGCGGTGAATTTGCTTTCAGCCAAACGACGAGCAATCACTTTGCGCATTTGGGTGGTTGCTACCTCTGTAAATTGCTCTGTTCCAGCTGGAACGAAAACAGGTGCAGCTGTTGTTTTGGTTGAACTTGCAGCAGGTGTATAGTTTTCGATATCTCGCTTAACGATACGTCCACCATCGCCAGAGCCACTTACTTGGTTAAGATCAATACCTTTATCAGAAGCGATCTTCTTCGCCAATGGTGAAGCCTTTGTACGTGAATCGTCGGAAATAACTGTAGGAGCAGTTGATACAACTGGGGCAGTTGAAGCCGCCGGAGCCGATACAGCAGCAGATGCTACTTCAGCAGGTGCAGCAACAGATGCAGGCGCAGAAGCAGAAGCCGCACCATCCATCAATGCTTTGTAGTCTTCTCCTGCAGCACCAAGAATCGCAAGAATAGAATCAACTGGAGCGCCTTTTCCTTCTTCTACACCAATATAAAGCAGAACTCCATCTTGGAAAGACTCGAAGTCCATGGTTGCTTTATCTGTCTCGATTTCAGCAAGTAGCTCTCCCGATTTAACTTTATCACCAACTTTTTTGTGCCACTTGGATACCACGCCTTCTGTCATGGTATCGCTTAGTTTAGGCATTTTTACAATTTCAGCCATGTTGAATTTTATGCGGTCTGGGGTGAATTATTCAATAATGTAAGGATAATCGTCCTGAACATAAACATCCTTGTAAAGTTCAGAAGCATCAGGATAAGGAGATTCTTCGGCAAAACGCACAGATTCTTCAACGATCGCTTTAATTTTCTCGTCGATCGCATCAATCTCTGCGTCATTGATCCACTTGTTCTTTTTCAAGGTATTGAGCACCTGCTCGATTGGATCTTGCTTTTTGTATTCTTCAACTTCTTCTTTGGTGCGGTATTTTCCAGGATCCGACATCGAATGTCCACGGAAACGGTAAGTTTTCACTTCGAGCAATACAGGACCATTTCCGCCTCTGGCGTGATTAACTGCCCACTCAGTTGCATCGTGAACGTCTTCTACACTCATTCCGTTTACTGCCTTACTTGGCATTTCATATGAAAGACCAATTTTGTGGAGTTCTAGAACATTGGTAGTACGCTCGACGGAAGTTCCCATCGCGTAGTTGTTGTTCTCAATGATAAAGATCACTGGCAATTTCCAGAGCATCGCCATATTGAAAGCTTCGTGAAGAGCACCTTGACGAACTGCTCCGTCGCCCATGTAACAAAGCGTAACACGATCGCTACCGTTGTATTTATCGGCAAACGCGATTCCTGCACCAAGTGGAATTTGTCCGCCCACAATACCATGCCCACCGAAAAAACGATGTTCGGCAGAGAACATGTGCATCGAACCACCTTTACCTTTTGAGCAACCTGTGATTTTCGCCATGAGTTCGGCCATGATAGCATTGGGATGAACTCCTTTTGCGATTGGATGAACGTGATCGCGGTAAGCGGAAATCATATTGTCGTCGTGACGAATAACACTGGTAGCTCCGGCAACTACTGCCTCCTGCCCAATGTAGAGGTGACAAAACCCTCTGATTCTTTGTTGAATATAAAGCTGACCGGCTTTTTCTTCAAATCTTCGCCACAGCAACATTTCTTCGTACCACTTCAGGTATTGTTCTTTTGAAAATCGGGCTTTAGCCATTCTAATTCTATTTGTAGGTGCGCAAATTTATTACAAAACAGCAAACATGGAAATTGATTGCAATTATTTTAGTGATTAGCGTTTTAAATTGTCGGCATCGAATGCAACGGGCAAAATATTTATCAAACCGTTAACCGCATGAACCTTGCCTGTAGCAGATGACATTAGAATACGCATCGGGTGTTTTCCAATTCTTTCGTATTCCGACATTACTTGTCTGCAAGATCCACAAGGATAAACAGGCTTTTCAACCACAAAATCCTCCGACTCGGCAAAAATAGCAAGAGTAACGATATGTTTGTCAGGATGATTGGCTCCAGCCCAGAACATAGCAGTTCTCTCGGCGCACAAGCCCGACGGGTAGGCTACATTTTCTTGATTGCTTCCTGTAACAATGGTTCCATCATTCAACAACAAGGCTGAACCAACGGAGAACTTAGAATAAGGAGCATATGCATTCTTCGCAGCTCCCATTGCTGATTCGATGAGCTTCTGCTCCTCTAAATTCAATTCCAAATAATGGTTGTACTCTTCTACTTGAGAAGTAAATTTTAATACTTGCATCTGGGTAAAGATACAAAGGAGCGCCTGAGAAACAAGTTAACGGTAAATGAGACAGGTGGCAAATGCTAAAACCCCTTCTTCCCTGCCTACATAGCCCATTTTTTCGTTGGTAGTTGCTTTGATTGAAACCAGATCAGGCGTAATATCCATCAGCGCAGCCATGGTTTCTTGCATTTTTTCAATGTGCGGCTTAATTTTCGGTTTTTCAAGGATGAGAGTGGAATCTACATTGCCGATTTTCCATCCTTCTTGATGCAATAAATCTGTAACTCTTCTAAGGAGAATTTTAGAATCGATCCCTTTAAATTCTGATGAAGTATCAGGAAAGTGTTTCCCAATATCGCCCAAATTGGCTGCACCTAAAATGGCGTCGCAAATGGCATGAATTAAAACATCTGCATCAGAATGACCAAGGGGACCTTTCGAATGTTCAATTTGAACACCTCCAAGAATCATCGGTCTACCTTCTACCAATTGGTGCACATCTACACCTTGCCCTACCCTAAATGGAATCATTAATCTTTACTCTGATTCTGGAATGCACCAAAGTCGAACTGCAAAGTGAAACGCAAGGTGTTTTCGAGTGGATTACGCTGTTGTGTAGGAATTAGGTAAGCCAAGTCAAGTGTAAATACGTTAAATTTCACTCCAGCACCCAAAGTAAAATAGCGACGATTTCCTTTTGTTGGATGTTCGTGAAAGTATCCTGTTCGGATGGCGAATAGATTGTTATACATGTATTCGATACCTCCGCAAAGATTGATTTCTCTGAGTTCTTCTTTTAACACATTACGAGTTCCATCTGCATTCAAAACGCCAGGAGCATCAGCAAAAGATTGTAGGATTCCAGAAACGATACCCACATTGTTTTCTTTACCAGCAGTTATTTCACCGTTGTTATTGGCATCACGAACTGGAGGAGTTGGCACCAAAAGCTTGTTCATATCAAACAAGAAAGTGAAAGCATTGTAATCGTCAACTTTCAATTTCAAGCTATTGCTGATTCGAAGATTCATCGGAATGAAATCACGATCTGCTGATTTTGTGTAGGAGATTTTTGCACCAATGTTCGAGAATGAAGCACCGAAAGCATATGTTGATTTTTTACCACCAAGCTTAATGTCGTCGTTTACATAGTAAGTCGAAATATCTGCTGCTACAGATGTTCCTGGAAACGATGGCGTACCCTGAACATCAATACCTCCTGTAAGATTTGAGTAAATAAAGCGTAGCGCTAAACCACCACTCCAACGATCGCTGAATCTTCTTGCATAAGCAAAGTCGACTGCGAATTCGTTTGGATTAAATTGTCCTGTGGTATTTCCAAGGATGTCGGTAAAAACAATATTTCCGAGCGAGAAATAACGCAGAGAGCCTCCAATGGTTTGGCGTTTTTTCAGTTGCTTGTACCAAGAAATGTAACCTAAGTTGATGTCTGGCACCAATTGGCGCAACCAAGGAATATACGACAATGAAACACCTGATTTTCCTTCAATGTTCGCCAATTTTGCTGCATTCCAATGAATAGAATTGGCATCTGGAGAAAGAGAACCTCCGGCATCGCCCAAAGCTCCAGCGCGTGCATCTGGAGAAATCATTAGCAATGGAACTGCTGTAGTTATAGTGTTAATAGTTCCGTCAAGTTCATCAACGGTGATCTGACTTTTAGCCTCCTGTGCTACCAATCCAATGATTGCAGTTACCAATGAAAGTTGTTTCAGACTTTGTATTTTGATCATCATAGTTTTATGGAAATCAGTTGGCAAATATAAGGTTTCATCGATACCGCAACCTTTACGGCTTTATATGAATGTCAGTTTCTTTAATTTCTTCTTGAAAATCACATCCCAATTTTAGTTCAGAATCACCAATTTCTCAATCTTTTCGGCAGATTTTCCTTCAGGGGTTACGACCTTCAATTTATACAAATATACACCTCGACCAATTTTATCGCCATAATCATCTTGTCCGTTCCAAACTATAGGATCGGAGCGAAAACCATTGGTGGTAAATTTATCGCGAAGAGTTTTCACAATCTTCCCAGAAACAGTGAATATCTGAATTTCAACATCCACTGGAATTCCAGGTTGATTGTATTCGAAGAAAAATTGTGTATTGGTGCTAAACGGATTGGGGTAATTCAACACATGGTCTAAGGCCAACTCTTCGTTTTTAACCACCACAAAATCGATGCTTGCAGAAGTAGAATTGTTGGCCACATCCCAAACTTTTAAGGTTAAAGTGTGAGGTCCTTCCTCCAAATCTCTGAATGGATAGCGGATTTTCCCTTTGCGGAAATTGTCTAGTTCCGATTCATAAAAATCATTTAATATAAATGGATTGCTGGTGTTGCCATCCAGAACAGCGGTAATGTCGTGACCAATGCCTGTTCCAACTGTATTGATACCAATATCATCTTGAATAAAGGCTAACATGTCTGGATTTTCATCGGTGATTCCTCCGCTAACAAACTGCTCATTGTTCATGTGTAACCTCACCAATGGTCCGGTATCATCAGTAAATGGATTTTCACTGAAGCCTCCAACAATAATATTGGTAAGCGCTCCATGTGCATCAATCAAGGAGTTGTTCTTCTTTGCATAGTAGGAGATTTTACCGAAACCATAAGCCAAATTAATGTCTTTTGGCACTACAAAACTGAAAGTAAATTGACCGTTCACCACCGAAACTGGCCCTCTAAAAATCACATTTTCTTGGGTGGAGAAATTCAACACTGGGGAGGATAAATAATCATTTCCCAATGTCGCTCTGCTTGATGATTTATCGAAAATGGTGGGTGTAACGATTCCATTAAAGTCAGTCGCAGGATTCACGCCATCTACAGAAACAAAACCACTGATGGTCACATATTCCAATGCCGACAAAGTATCAGGAAACTGTGTGGTATTTTTCCCATTCACCAAAGATGTGAAGACCTTGTGCTGCGGATAAGTCAATCGAAGTGCTGGATCGCCTAACAAGGTGAAACTTCTATTGTTAAACGACGAGCCTGTTTTGTTTTTGGCATTTCGAAGCACATCACCGAGGGTTTGAAACTGACCGTTTTGAAGGGTCAACAAGGTATCCATCACGTTTTTATTCAATGCTTGGTTTGACGTTGAAAACGTTAATCGAACGGTGGTAAACAATGCAATTCCACCACCATCAGGATTTAGAATTACTTGTTCTCCTGCTGAGGTAAAATCCGGATCATCGAATCTACTGAATTCGCAAGTTGCGGTTAGGAAAATTGGAAGGTTATCGTAGTTATCCCACTCCAAAATCTCCTCAATGGTGATGATTCTTTCAAGTGCAAGCCCTTCCTCTCCGCCATGCCCAGCATAGTTAATCATGAGTGCGCCCTGCTCAACGCGGTTGGCGATTTCGCTATTTACCTGCGGATAGGTTTGTCCACCTGTGCCTGTTTCTTGCGGATAAGCATCGAGGTAGATTTTATCAATGTTATACTCAGGATGATTTTGGGCGATGATATTTGAAACAACTTCAGCTTGTTCTACGTGGTCGCCGCCGTCTTCATCATCGGCAATAAAACACAACACATTTCTCCAATCGCCCATTGCTTCTTGGCTGGATGCATAATGAATAATTTTATTGACCAACAGTGTGGCTTCTGCATCATTTGAAGCAGGAAGTCGACCCACGCCAATATCAAGTGATCCTGCACCTGCTGATTGTATCGATGTTCCTTCGGTAGGGTCCAACAACCCATAAAAATCGTCGGAAGCATAAGAACCAATAGGATTCAATGACTCATTCGATTCGTAGGTCGGCAACAAAGTGGTCCCTCCGAGATTGATCTGTTTTGGACGGTAAGTTCCATCACCAAGTAAGATGAGATGTTTAGGCAACTCATCTGGATTGCTTCCTGCTCGGTTATAGAACATTTTAACAAAATTTCTGATACCTGAAATGTCTTGCTTGCCTGAAGAAAATTCGTTGTAGATTTTTTTATCCTCGGCAACAACCACATCATAACCATCAAAATCACGGTGGTGCTGAGCCAACGTATTTGCCTGATTTAGCAATGCCGCTGATGTTACAATGATTACGTCAGGATTGGCCAAACCATGCAGATTTTGGTTTGATACAACTCCAGCTGAAATAGGACTTGGGAAGGAAGATGATCCATAGTCAACAATAACATATTCTCTTAAAGAATCGGCAGTTTGCTTAAAGCGAAGCGTTGACCCAGTTAAACTTGCGCTTTGAAGTTTTGCATCATACAAATTGGTTACATCCCAGATTTTAGAATTGGAATTAGCGTTTGAAATTTGATATTCAACCACTTGCCCACTCCCCACAAGAAGTTGATTTCTAAATGGCGTTGAAGCGCCCGACAAAGCGAGATTTCTTTGCACATTCACATCGAGGTAATCGATCCATCCAATACTGCTACTAGAAGGTTTCGTTACACTCACATTGATGGAAGATTGGTCGCCAGTAAATGTGAAAACAGATTCATTCTCTCGGGCAAAGGTGGATAAGTAATCTAAATTCGAAAGTCCACTGATTGGCTGAGAGTATGTTTGACTAGCAACACTAACACTGTAGGAAGTCGACGATAAACCACGTGATAATAAGTTACTCACTAATTTATGTGGACCTGAAGTAAGATTGGTGAAATTAAACTGGAAAGCATGAGAATTTACAACCTCCATGCGGTTTCCAACGAATTTACGACCAGATATAAGTAGATTTTCCTCTTCATTTTCAACAAAGGCATAATCGTTAAATGTAGTAGCGGTAGCTGATGCCGTTAGATCCGACTCAGCTTGAGGCAACAAACGCTTTCCTGGTCCTGCATCTGCTGTGATGAAATACCAAGCTGTATCGGCATACAGATTCTTGGTGTGCTTGAAAACTTCCTTGGTTAAATCATATTTCCAAGTAACAGGACCTTGGGCGTAAAATAAAATGAAATCACCATCATCAAAACTTGCGTCGCTTTCACCTGAAACATGGATTGCATTTTCAGCTAAATCATCAGGATAATATATATTGTTCTTTTCAGGAAGCATCGCGCCGCCGTTGCCATAAACACGTAGGTTTTGCGGATTGATGGATGCACTCATACCCAACGCAACAAGTTGTGATTTGCGAATGGTGTAAACCCCGCTTGAAGTTACGCCAACTTTATACCAATTGCCGTTGTTAAGTACCGACTCGGTAGTAGTTGATCGAGGATTGAATTTGGCCGTTACGTTAGGGTTGATTGTTATCTGCAACTCAAATGAAACCAACTTTTCTACTGTTGAGCCAATTTTCCTAAATGGTAAAATACGATATGAAACTTGTGGCTTTTTGCGCTCATATATAATATGTGCTTCTAAAAGTGGATTCTGAGGCATTTCGACTTTCTGCAACAACACCGCTTCGTCTTTGGTAACTGACTGAAAAACTGGATTCGCAAGTTGAACTTGTTGAACAGTTCCATCAATTTTAGATGGCATTGACTCCATTAACCAAGGAACATGAACAGGATCTTCAAGATAGGATGCACCTTCGAACCAAACCGTTTTAAGCTTATCGTACTTCGAAATTTTAATTTCTTGTGGGTTACCCCATTTGATTGTCTTCTGAATCTTAACTACTTGTGCTTGAAGAGAGACACTTATTGTAGATAAGAAAAGTACTTGAAGAAAGAAAATAATCCTGACCATTGGTTGAAATTGCTGGTTAAAGATAAAACGTATTGCGTAATGCCGATGTTTAGAATCAGGTTAAAAACGAACTTTTAAGAAAAAAAGTAAAAATGTTACTCAGATATACGTTATTTATTAAGTTGACCGTTATGGAAAGGTGAAAATTATTTTACATTTGCTCACGAGGCAAAAAACGATGGTGATCTTACATTATTGTCATCAAAACATTTTTTTCCAAGTGAAACACTGAATTTGTTGGAAGCGTTAAATTGTATTAAATTCGTGTCGATGTTGAAGAGGTTTATACCATTGTTGATACTGATAGCGGTATCAGCATTCGAACTCAGGGCCCAGGATCCTCAGTTCACACAGTTTTATGCAAATCCAATTTATCTCAACCCAGCCTTCGCTGGATCTGTGAGATGTTCGCGATTTGTATTAAACTATCGTAACCAATGGCCTGCTATTCCAGGGAATTTCGTCACCTACAGCGCCTCTTGGGACCAACATTTCGACGGTCTCAGCGGAGGTTTGGGTGTTATTGCGACCAATGATGTTGCAGGTGAAGGAACCTTAATCAGCACATCGGTTAGCGGCATTTATTCTTATCATCTTCCAGTTAATCGTTATTTTTCCATTAAGGCTGGATTCCAAGCAACTTATTCTAATAGGAGATTGGATTGGTCCAAACTTACTTTCGGCGATCAAATCGATACTAGATATGGTTTCATTTACAATACCCAGGAAGTTTTCGGTCCAAATTCAGTTGGCTACGTTGACTTTAGCGCAGGTGTTCTAGGCTATAGCGACAAGTTTTACTTTGGTTTTGCGGCGCACCACCTCACGCAACCTGATCAATCGTTTTTGGTTCCGACAAGCCGACTTCCAATGAAGTTTACAGGGCACATGGGTGCAGTAATTCCTTTGGGAAGAAAAACACGTTTTAATGATCCTGCTAAGATCTCACCAAGTATTCTTTACCAACGCCAACAAGACTTCCAACAACTTAATCTGGGTATGTACTTCCAAAAAAGCCCTTTCGTTGCAGGTTTATGGTATAGAAACCGCGATGCGTTTATCGCACTTGTCGGGATTCAACAAGGCTTGTTTAAATTCGGTTACAGCTACGATATCACCGTTTCTCGTCTAACCAACGCTACTGCTGGGGCTCACGAGATTTCACTTGCTATGCAATTGGAGTGTAAACCGAAAAAGAAAAGGTTCAGAACAATAAACTGTCCTTCTTTCTAGTTTTCTTTGCATCTAGCTAATTCAATCAAATCCTTACATCCAAATAAATCTAAGATGTTGTCAACGACCAAAAGGTTTATGTCTGCCGGAATTATCGCGTTTTCTTTAGTATCTCTCCAATCTTGTGAGACAGAAGGATCAAGCGCTACCGGCTGGGCCTACAACGATCCGAAAAACGGAGGTTATCTGAATGTTGATTATACTGAACAGGAAACAGGTCCTGGCTTGGTATTGATCGAAGGCGGTACCTTCACAATGGGTAGAACCGAACAAGAAATCCAATACGATTGGGACAATACGCCTCGTCGTGTAACTGTTTCTTCGTTCTACATGGACCAAACGGAAATCACAAATCAATTTTACCGCGACTACCTATATTGGTTGAAGCGTGTTTATGATGTAGATTTTCCGGATGTGGCACTTAAAGCAACTCCAGATACGCTTGTATGGCGCGATAAATTAGCATTCAATGAACCTTACGTTGAATACTATCTTCGCCATCCTGCATACAAAAACTATCCTGTTGTTGGTGTGAACTGGCTTCAAGCAAACGACTATTGCTCATGGAGAACAGACCGAGTGAATGAGTTTATCCTTGTTCGTGAAGGCGTTCTTAAAATGGATGCAGTTGGTCAGGTTGCCGATAACCACTTCAATACAGATGCTTACCTTACTGGTCAATATGAGGGTCTCGTGAAAAACGATATCGAAGATCTTGACCCATCAAAAGGTGAAGGTGCAACACGTAAAGTGAAGATGGAAGATGGTATCATCCTTCCACGTTACCGCCTCCCAACAGAAGCAGAATGGGAATTTGCAGCTTTAGGTCTTATCGGAAATACCGAAGAAGAATTGATCACTGAACGTCGTCTTTACCCTTGGAATGGACACATCATCAGAAATGCTGATGATTCTTTCAAAGGTGAAATGATGGCTAACTTCAAGCGTGGCCGAGGTGATAACATGGGTACTGCTGGTAAATTGAACGATAACGCAGATATTACTGCTGAAGTAAATTCATATTGGCCAAACGATTATGGCTTGTACAACATGGCTGGTAACGTTTGCGAATGGGTTATGGATGTTTACCGTCCACTTTCTCCAGAAGATGTATCTGACTTCCGTGCATTCCGCGGTAACGTTTACAAGACTGTTGTTAGAAATGACGACGGCACTGTTGCTGACAAAGACTCATTAGGTAAAATCAAATTCCGCAACGTAACTGAAGCAGAATCTGAAGGACGCCGCAACTACCGTAAGGCAGATAACATCAACATGGGTGATGGTGACCGCGAATCTTCTACCTCATACGGTGGAGGCGGAGACGATGAGCCAACTGAAGCTGGTGCTGATGATAAAATCATGTACGACTTTGGTGCTACTTCGATGATCAACAACAGATCACGTGTATACAAAGGTGGTTCATGGAAAGATAGAGCATATTACCTTTCACCAGGAGCTCGTCGCTATCTCGATGAACGCCTTTCAACCGACTTTATCGGATTCAGATGCGCAATGACGCGTGTTGGTAGTCCAGTTGGTTTAGGAAAAGGAAAGAAATAAGCAGTTCACACTGTTTGCAGAAAGCCCGTAAATGATAAATTTACGGGCTTTCTTTTTTCATATGAACATCATCCAGGACATCCTCTACCCTGCCTTTTTACGCCACTCAAAAATCTGCACCGATACCCGAAAAATTGAATCGGGTAGCATTTTCTTTGCCCTGAGTGGTCCCAGCTTTAATGGCAACCAATTCGCCGAACTCGCCCTTCAAGGTGGTTGCTCTTTAGCCGTGGTGGATCAGAAGGAATTTGTCAAAGACAATCGATACATCTTGGTAGATGATAGCTTGAAGGCCTTGCAAGATCTAGCACAGCACCATCGCCGGCAGTTAAAATGCAAGGTGATTGGCATAACAGGAAGCAATGGAAAAACAACTTCCAAGGAACTTCTTTCGAAGGTGCTGAAGAAGAAATTCAAAACTGTGGCTACCATTGGAAACCTTAATAATCATATTGGTGTGCCGCTTACTTTGTTAAGCATTCCGTTAGATACGGAAATGGCTATCATTGAAATGGGTGCTTCCAAACAAGGCGATATCAAAGAGCTCGTAGATATCGCAGAACCCGATTACGGTTATATCACCAATATTGGAAAAGCGCATCTCGAAGGAATGGGCGGTTATGAAGGTGTTGTAAAAACCAAAACTGAGATGTACGATTTCGTTAGATCGAACAAAGGCAAAATCTTCGTGAATACAAACCATCCAGTTTTTGTGGAGCGTTCAGCTGGTATTGAAACAATAACGTTTGGCGACGGACCTTCGAATTACGTACAAGGGAAATTCATCGATTCAGATCCTTACTTGCGCTTCCAATGGGGAAAAGTTGAGGATGGAAATGTTGCTTCCACCCCAATTACAGAAACCTGTTTGATGGGTTTTTACAATTACGAAAATCTACTTGCTGCTGCAACTGTTGGGATTTGGTTTGGTGTTGATCGAAACGACATCGATGAGGCATTAAGCTCCTACAATCCGTTGAACAACCGCTCCGAAATGGTCGATACCGGAAAAAATCTATTGATCATGGATGCATACAATGCCAATCCAACGAGTATGGAGGCTGCATTGAAAAACCTCGCGGGGATGACAAAATCCCACAAAGTTGTGATTTTAGGAAAGATGATGGAACTTGGTCCAACCTGGGCAGAAGAGCACAAGAAAATCGCACAGTTAGCCACAGATTCGGGCACTGAAGCAGTGTATCTGGTTGGAAATCTATATTCAGAAGCTGGTGTTGAAAATGCAACCCGAATTTTTCAAGATGTAGCAGAAGCTTCGATTTATTTCAAAGAAAATCCCTTGAGAGAAAAGTGTATTCTCCTCAAGGGATCTAGGTCTAATCAATTGGAAATCCTAAAGGATCTCTTTTAATCGGGAATGCTTATGCGAGCACTGAACGTGCGATAACAATTTTCTGAACTTCAGAAGTACCTTCGTAGATCTGGGTGATTTTAGCATCACGCATCAAACGCTCTACATGGTATTCTTT
Source organism: Chitinophaga pinensis (assembly GCA_945883545.1). Classification (GTDB taxonomy): domain Bacteria; phylum Bacteroidota; class Bacteroidia; order M30B66; family M30B66; genus CAMCXT01. Next base: position 16,605 of record CAMCXT010000005.1, read on the forward strand.
CACGAAACCATATCCACCGTGAATTTGAACTGCTTCAATCGTGGTGTCCATTGCAACTTTCGATGCAAAAAGTTTAGCCATGGCTGATGAAGTTCCATAATCCAAATGGTTATCCTTTTGCCAAGCAGATTTCATGATCAACAAGCGAGCAGCTTCGATCTCAGTAGCCATATCAGCCAATTTAAACTGGATAGCTTGATGTTGAGAGATCGGCTTGCCAAAAGCTTCGCGTTGTTTCGAATATGCAAGTGATAATTCATAAGCACCTGAAGCAATTCCAAGCGCTTGCGCAGCGATACCGATTCTTCCACCAGAAAGCGTTTTCATGGCGAATTTGAAACCGAAACCATCTTCTCCAATACGATTAGCCTTTGGAACTTTCACATCATTGAAAAGAAGTGTATGCGTATCAGAACCACGAATCCCTAGTTTGTTCTCTTTTGCACCAACGATAAAGCCTTCCATACCACGCTCAACAATTAGCGCATTGATGCCTTTAGATCCTTTTTCAGGGTTGGTTTGTGCAATCACAAGATAAGTTGAAGCGGAACTTCCGTTGGTGATCCAATTTTTAGTTCCATTGAGCAAATAATAATCGCCCATATCAACTGCAGTGGTACGTTGACTTGTTGCGTCAGATCCAGCTTCAGGTTCCGACAAACAAAATGCACCCAGTTTTTCACCTGTCGCCAAAGGCACGAGGTATTTCAATTTTTGTTCTTCTGATCCGAAGGTTTCTAAACCCCAGCAAACTAGAGAATTGTTAACAGAAACTGCTACTGAAGCAGAAGCATCTACTTTGGAAAGTTCTTCCATCACCAATACATAAGAGATGGTATCCATTCCACTTCCGCCGTATTTCGGGTCGACCATCATTCCCATGAACCCCAGTTCCCCGAGTGCTTTAATCTGTTCTGCAGGAAATTGTTGTTTTTCATCACGTTCAATGACACCTGGTTTCAGCTCATTTTGAGCAAAATCGCGGGCAGCCTTTTGAATCATCAGATGTTCTTCGGATAATTGTATTTGCATGAGTGTTTGTTATTGGGGCGGCTAAATTAACCATTTCACTTTTCTTAACAATGAAGTTTAACACAGGTTCAAAAACAAAAAAAGTAATTCTCGGCGTGATGTCGGGAACATCCTGTGATGGGTTGGATTTAGCGCTTTGCCTCTTCGGTGGAGAGTTCCCGAAGGTCGACTTCGAAATAATATCGACGCAGTGCTTCCAATATTCCGCCGAATGGCGCGAAAAGCTGCAAAATTGTATGCATTGTTCGGCGCTTGAATTGGCAAAATTGGAGAACGAATGGAGCAGAAAAGTTGCAGAAGATATCTGTGAATTTATCGGATCACAAGAAATCAAGCCTGAATTGATTGGATTTCATGGCCATACCATTTTTCATCAGCCTCAACATGGATTTACAGTTCAAATGGGCAGTGGAGCTACAATTTCCCGTTTAACTGGCATCGATACAATTTGCGATTTCAGGCAGCAGGATGTAGCTCTTGGCGGACAAGGCGCTCCACTCGTTCCAATCGGCGAAAAATGGCTTTTCGAAGAATTTGAAGGATTTATGAATTTGGGAGGCTTCTCAAATGTGACGAATAGAATAAAAGAAACCAATGGATCTGAAACCATGCAAGCCTATGATGTTTGTGCATTGAACATCGTATTGAACCAATTGTGCGGTAAAATTGGCTTGGCATATGACGCTGATGGTAAAATTGCTGCTCAAGGAAAGATTTCGACTAGCCTGATTGAAGCTTTAAAAAAGGTCGACTACCATCAAATGCAACTCCAAGGAAGCTTAGGGTTAGAATGGGTAGAAGCTGAGTTATTCCCAGTGGTTCAACGCTTTGCAGAAATTGAAAGCCTGTCTGTAGAGGATCAAATAGCAACTTATACCGAATTTTGCGCGATAACATGTGCCCATGCGATGCCTTCTGGAAAGTATCTGCTTTCTGGAGGAGGAACACACAACTCCTATTTATTGGATAGAATTAGAGCACACACTCAGTCGACAATTGAAGTACCAGAAACAGAACTTAACGACTTCAAGGAAGCACTGATTTTTGCATTTTTGGCAGGATTGCGCGCAGAAGGGCTTCAAAACACGCTCGCTTCTGTAACTGGAGCATCCCATTCCGGAATCAATGGCGCTTTTTACAAAGCATAAAAAAACCGGGATGGTATCTCCCGGTTATACTCTATATATTGTGTAGTTGATTAGAATCCGTCGTCTTCGAAGAATTCATCGTCATCTGTATCATCTTCATCGTCGTCGTCGTCGAATGCAGGGTCAGATAGATCTTCATCTAGATCAAAATCATCATCCTCTTCTATTTCTTCGTCTACTTCTTCGATTTCATCTTCATCGAGATCATCATCGTCGTCGAAATCTTCGTCATCGAGATCCTCAAGATCATCATCGCCAGCTGCATTGTAAACTGGAAATTGTGATGGCCTGCCGATTTGATTAGGTCCGGCGAAGGTCAGGAGTGCATCAATGCTGCTCAATACATTGGCTGAACTAGTTACCATTGGGGATTAGCTGTTTTAGTTATCGTTTTTTCCTGGTCTAAAATACAGAAAAACTAATATGCAAATAATCGGAAAAAAGGAATTCCAACAAGTATATCAATCTGATTATCAATTACAATTATTCACAATTCCAAAAATAGCCTGTCAAATCACCTCAAATCAACTCACTTTCATGTCTGAAAATCATCCCGACATCGGATTTTTCATGTTCGAACATGCGCCTGCTTATATACTTTTGTGCGCGATTCCTAAGATCAAATTAAACATCGAACCATGAAAGACCTTTTACAACGCTACGAATCACAACGACCTCATATTGTATTTGAATGGAAAGATTCGGAAACTGAAGCAGAAGGTTGGGTAGTGATTAATTCGCTCCGCGGAGGTGCTGCCGGTGGTGGAACACGCATGCGGAAAGGGCTCGACAAACGCGAGGTGGAATCGTTGGCGAAAACCATGGAGATTAAGTTTACCGTTTCTGGTCCTGCCATCGGAGGAGCAAAATCAGGAATCAACTTCGATCCAGCAGATCCACGCAAAGCTGGCGTTCTCAAACGTTGGTACAAAGCTGTGATGCCTTTGCTAAAGAATTACTATGGAACTGGTGGTGACTTGAATGTGGACGAAATCCACGAAGTGATTCCAATAACTGAAGAGTTCGGACTTTGGCATCCACAAGAAGGCGTGGTGAACGGTCATTACGGAACCACCGACAAAGACAAAGTTCAACGGGTTGGAAGGTTACGTGCGGGTGTTTCTAAAGTGCTCGACAACCCAATCTATTCGCCAGATGTAAATAGAAAGTTTGTAGTGGCCGACATGATCACAGGATATGGTGTTTCAGAATCGGTGAAGCATTACTATACATTATATAACGATCAGATTTCTGGTAAAAGAGCAATTATTCAAGGTTGGGGAAATGTGGCATCAGCGGCTGCTTATTACTTGAGTAAACTGGGTGTGAAGATCGTAGGAATCATTGACCGAAATGGTGGCTTGATTAATCCTGACGGTTACTCTGAAGCTGAAATCCATTCGTTATTTCTCAATAAACAAGGCAATACCTTGGTAGCCGACGCCATATTGACGAAGGAAGAAGTAGAATCGAAAATATGGGATCTTCCAGCCGAGATTTTCATTCCAGCTGCCGCTTCCCGTTTGGTTACTGCCGACCAAGTGATCCGCATGAAAAATGCCGGAATGCAAGTGATTGCTTCAGGTGCCAATGTGCCTTTTAGCGATCCTGAAATTTTCTTTGGACCGATCATGGAACAAGCTGATGCAGAATTATCGGTGATTCCCGATTTCATTTCTAACTGTGGAATGGCGCGTGTTTTTGCCTATTTGATGGGTGAAGGATCGAAGCTCGATGATGCTTCAATTTTTGAAGATTCATCAGAAATCATTCGCAAAGCCATGGCAGCAGTGCATCCCAATTGCCCCGACAGAAAAAATTTCTCCCGTGAAGCCTTCCGCATCGCGCTGAAAGTGTTGGGATAGTAGGATCAAGAAAAAATCTTGCCTCGGTTCAACTTTGTTTGGATCGAGGCAATTTTATGTTCACTGTTGTCGTTACGAGTGTTAATAACCACGTGGAAAAACACAGCAACAAGCCTCCTGCCTATGGTCTGAATATGGACGTACTTTGATTCACGGAATATTTTAATTGCGTCAACCTTAGAAATAAACAGAACTATATGTTGGGTATTATCCTGCAAGCGGTAGTTGGAGCTGACTCTCTTGCTACACCAGTTGCTGAAGCAGCAGCAGAAGCACAAACAAAAGTCGACACACTGAATCTTTGGCAAATGGTTCAACAGGGAGGTTTCCTGATGATTCCAATTGGTTTGTTGTCGCTCATCACGATTTTTCTTTTTGTGGAGCGCTACATCGTTTTGAAAAGAGCAGGTAAGAATCCTGAAAATCTCCTTAATAATGTGCGCGATCAGATTCATGGTGGTAATATCAATTCAGCCTTAATGCTCTGCAAAAGCAGCAATACGCCCGATGCGCGCATGTTGGAAAAAGGAATTTCTCGCATCGGATTAAAGGTTGACGAAATCGAAAAAGCCATGGAAGGTGTGGGCAAAAAAGAACTCAGCCGAATCGAGAAAAATGTTGGTATTCTTGCAGTTATTGCTGGTATTTCACCAATGTTCGGCTTCGTAGGAACCATCACAGGTGTAATTAAGATTTTCTACAATATTTCGTTGCAAGACAACATCTCGATTGGTGCGATATCAGGCGGTTTGTACGAAAAGATGATCACATCTGCAGCTGGTTTGGTGGTTGGTATTTTGGCATTTGTGCTTTACCATGTATTGAATTATCAAGTTGATCGTATTGCGAAACGCATGGAAGCGACAGGACTTGACTTTATCGACATGCTTCACGAACCTTCGAAATAATGAACATCCGGCAATCTAGAATCAAACATGGTGCAGAGGTGAATACTCACTCTCTAAACGATATCATGTTCTTCCTGCTGCTCTTTTTCTTGATCGTTTCCACGATGATCAGTCCAAGTGTTGTGAAGCTTAATCTTCCAAGTGCTAAAAAAACGCAAACGGTTGATAAGCAACCAATCAACTTGGAGATCTCGCAAGACATGCGGTATTATCTCGCAGGAAAAGAAGTTGATTTCGAAAATCTTGAAGCAGCAATTCAGGCAGCAATTGTAAACAAAACAGAACCTACAATCGTATTGAGATTAGACAAGGAACTTACCGTTCAACAATTGGTTGATGTGCTAGAAATTGGCAACAAACTGAAAGTGAAGATGATCCTTGCTACCCGACCTCCAAACGGATAAGCTTATGCAAATCAGTCAGAAATCGGATAAATGGTATGCAATGGCTATAACACTTGCCTTTCATGGCTTGTTGTTGCTATTGTTTCTCTTATACAAGATCATCACCCCTATTCCACCGTTCGAAATCATCGAACCTGGCGGTGGCGGTGGCTTGGGTGTTGAACTCAATTTCGGCGATTCGCCAGATGGAATGGGCAACACAAATCCAGAATTACTGAGTGCTAATAATGTAGGTGGAGCTTCTGCACCTGAAGAAGACAATTTCATTACCGACGAAAGCACCGACAACTTCATCAAAGAAGTTCAAAAGCCTAAAATCAAGAAGCCACGCAAGGAGTTAAAACGTCCTCAGGATGGTCCAAGGATCAGTCAGAAGGTTGAAGAAACAACAGATACCCGCGCATTGTATCCTGGCAAAAAAGGTGGCAGCGAAGGAAAAACTGGCAAACCTGGTAACCAAGGTTCAGAAGAAGGCGATCCGTATGCATCAGTGTATACTGGAAAAGGCGGAGGAAAAGGTCCTGGAAAAGGAACTGGAAAAGGTGGCGGCGAAGGCGACGGAGATGGACCTGGGAAAGGTTCTGGAACTGGTCCAGGTATATCAGCCAATCTATTGAACCGAAGAGCTACAAGCCTTCCGAAGCCAAGTTATGATTCCGATAAATCTGGAAAAGTTGTAGTCGATATTACGGTGGATGACAAAGGAAATGTGATCAAAGCAACTGCAGGAGGTCGTGGAACTACGATAACAGATGCGTCTCTATTCAGCCAAGCTGAATCGGCTGCCAAACGCGCGAAATTCAACCCCGATAATACGCCATCCGGAAAACAAATCGGAACCATCACCTACAATTTCATCAGAAGATAAAGGTGAATTATCGGGAAACCATCGATTTCCTGTATAGCCAACTCCCAATGTTTACAAGGGTTGGAAGTGCTGCTTACAAAACAGGTCTTGGAAATATCGAAGCGCTTTGTGAAACACTTGGTAATCCTGAACAGAAGTTCAAGTCGATACACGTTGCAGGCACCAACGGCAAAGGTTCGAGCTCGCATTTGTTAGCGTCGGTGCTGATGGAGGCTGGTTACAAAACCGGACTATTCACTTCACCCCATCTGAAAGATTTCAGAGAACGGATTCGCATCAATGGCAAGTTGATTTCGCGACCTGAAGTGATCCGTTTCGTTGAAAAATCAAAGATTCAATTCGGCAGTCTCGAACCTTCGTTTTTCGAAATGAACGTGGCTTTGGCGTTCGATTATTTCGCCCGAAAAAAAGTGGATATCGCGGTAATTGAAACAGGTCTTGGAGGTCGACTCGATTCGACCAATGTGATTACACCTGAACTCAGTTTGATTACCAATATAAGCTTCGATCATGCTGATTTGTTGGGAAATACACTAGAGCTCATCGCATCAGAAAAAGCAGGAATCATCAAATTGAATGTGCCAGTTGTGGTGAGTGAGAAACAGTCGGAAACGTTCGGAGTGTTTCATCAGAAAGCCTTGGGCATGCAGTCGGTTATCCGCTACGCGGAAGATGAGATTCGTTGGGAAAATGTAAGAGAGGAATTCCACGATGGTCGTCCGTGGTTAATGGCAGAAACATGGTGGTTGAAGGAAAAGCTCAGCATCCAATCGCCGCTTGCGGGCAATTACCAGCTGAAAAACTTAGCAGGAGTGCTCACTGCTCTTGATCGACTGAAACAACAAGGTTGGAAAATCTCGAAAAATGCCGTTGAAGCAGGCATCCGAAAAGTGATTGAGAATACAGGACTTCACGGTCGCTGGGAAATGTTGAGTGAGCAACCTCGGGTGTTTTGCGATACTGGCCACAATGAAGCAGGCGTTCGGGAAGTGCTCAAACAGATTGCAAAAACACCACATCAACAGTTGCATTTGGTTTGGGGCATGGTGAGCGATAAAGATGTGACCAAAGTGTTGAGTTTGTTGCCTACAGATGCACGGTATTACTTCTGCAAAGCACAATTGCCAAGAGCATTGGATGCTAAAATGTTGCAAGAAAAAGCGCTCGAAAACGGATTGAAAGGAAAAGCCTACACTTCGGTTCAGAACGCATTAAAAGCTGCGAAAAAAGCTGCACAAACCAATGATTTGGTAGTAGTTGGCGGAAGTACGTTCGTGGTAGCTGAAGTGGTTTAAATGCTTCCATTAAAGCTAAACTTGCAAATTAAAAGTCAAGTTTTCAATTTACAAGTTTAATAGTCAATCAACTCAAGTTGAACTATATAAAAACTTTGATTCTTATTCTAAAATCAAAGCTTAAACTGTAAAGTGCAATAAAACGCGCGACCATCTGCCGGAAGAATACCAGGGCCAGGATAAGATTCGCTCCGGCGGGTGAAGTACTGCTCATTGAGCGCGTTATTCACGTTAAATTGAACACTTAACCATTTGTGTGTGAATCCGATTCCTAGATCAACAACTTGGTAAGCAGGAATCAAACCTTCAACGGCTGTTGCGGTGAGCACTGCATTGGTGGCATCTGAAAAATGTTCACCTGTGTAAGCGTACATCCCATGAAGATTCCATTTTCGGAAACGTAGATCGGCACCAGTGCGAAAAATGAAGCGCGGTACCATTTCTACAAAACGGTTCAAAATAGACTTATCGGTGGTGTTGATGTAACGCGCATCAACGAGTGCGGTGTTGCAAAAAATGTTCAGTGCGGGCTTGCGGCCTGTGGAGTCGGACTTCACCAACTGCCATTCGAAGAACGATTCTAATCCAATATTCCTCGCATCTGCAATGTTGCTGCGAAACCTGAAATTGTTGTACAACGGCGCAACACCAGATTTGAGAACCTGTCCGATTTTTCCGCGGTACGCGACATAAAACACGGTTAGCTCATACTGAAACGATGATTTGATCTTGCCACGAAGACCTAAATCGGCTGTGTAGCCTTCTTCGTCGCGGATGTTGGGATCGACTACGAAATTAGGATTCACAATGCGCAAATCGGAGAAGTTGATGGCTCGATAATTCTGAGAAAAATTAGCATATACTTCCAATTTTCGAGGCGACTTATAGCTCAAACCCACGCCAGCCAAAAGGAACTGACGTTCTCGTGTGATGTCTTCATCGACGCGTGATTGGGTGACGATGTTGCCAGCTGCATCGAACACATATGACTTGTAGTAGCCCGATGAAGCTGTTTGGATGTACTCAGCACGAAGTCCCGGTGTAATTGAAAAACGGTCGCTCAACCTGAAAATATGCTCAGCAAAGGCAGCCAAGTTTGTGCTCGGAAATTGGTAATCGGAATTCTCGGGTTCGCCCGGATTGATGTATTGAAAGTCGGCATCGCTTTTATCGGATCCGAAACCTTGTCTTGCTCGGGTATTTCCATGATAAAGCCTGATTCCTGCAGCAAGCACTTGCAGCTGTTTCCCGATTTTATAGCGATGAATCAATCGGGTTTCATTCCCAATGTTGTTAAAGTCTCCTTCGATCAAGGTTCGGTTACCGCCCAAGTCGGCCACATTGATACGCTCTAGATTTCCTACCGAACTGCGGTTGGCAATCAATCCGAATGATCTGATATTGAGCTCTGTATTGGCATTGAACTTATGACTCAGTTGTACCGAAGCTAAATTCCAATCAACCATGAACCAGTTTCGACTTCTGAAGCTTTGACGTGGATCTTGTTCGAATGTTTTATCGGTTAAACCACCCGCTTGTTGGGCGAGATAACGCATTTTGGTGAGGTCGATCTGGAGCTTCCATCGTGAAGACAGATCGTAGGTGATGGATGCGAAAGCATTTACTTGCTCAAATCCTGAATTGATTCGGTAACCATCGCCGCGTTTGTATTGGAAGAAGCCGTAATAATTGAGTCGGCCATTGGAAGTGGTTCCTCCCAAAGAGTTGAAAGAATTAAAAAATCCCCAAGAGCCGAGTGTTTGTCGGCTGGTAAGTTCTGCCTTTCGGTGAAATGGACCACGTTTGAAGCGAAAGTTGAGCAGACCGCCAAATTGGGTTCCATACTGAAGAGATGCTGCACCACGAACAATTTCGATGCTTTCGAGCGCTTCGGTTGGCGGCGTGTAGTAGGATTCGGGATATCCAAGTGCATCGGCAGAGATATCATATCCGTTTTGGCGCACATTGAAACTTGCTGTGCGGTTTGGATTGAGCCCGCGGCCACCGATGCCGAGTTGTAATCCAGCACCATCGCTTTCCCAGATGTTGAGTCCTGTAACTTTAGAGTAGACTTGGCGAGGGTTGTTGGTTGCGAGGTTTGCCTTGGTATCGTTGAGTTGAATGACCTCTGATTTTTTCCCTTCGTAGATGGCGAAATCGTGTACCGCCCGAAGACGTGAAATGCCGAAGTCGTTTTCACGTTCTTGGTTGATTTCAACAGCATTGAGGTTTGCAGCGAGATCGTTGAGTTGAAAATTGTGGATGACTGCCGTTCCTTGGCAATTGAAGTTGAAGTTGAGCAGTTGTTTCCCTGATGCAAAACAGGTGAGTTGGTAGTTTCCGGCGGGAAGGTTCTTGAATTGAAAACGACCATCAACGCCGGTTTGGATCATCTTTTCGTTGGGGCGAATGATGAGAAAAGCACCGTTGATTGGTTTCCCGTTAGCATCTGTAACCAACCCGGATATTTCGCCAGATTGACCAAATGCAGTTACACCTGAAAGGATCACCAAGCAAAGAAATATGTAGCGTAGGTGGATCATTCTTTTTCGGGTAAAATCCAAGATTTGGGCGACCAATTGTCTTGGACTTTCATGAGATCGACTTTGGGATCGATGAGCAATTGGGCTGGACGGGCATTCATGGTGACGTAGACTTCGGCTCGAACTTCGGGCTTAGAAACGCCATTTTGACTATAATGTTTGCCGAGGAAGTGCGCAAATTGGAGAATCATATCGGGCTGATAAGCCATTTGCTTTTCTTGGTGGGCATTGAGGAATTCGCGGTTGTATACGATTCCTTCACGGCCTGTTTGGGAATCTTTTACATAGAAGGTGGCGTCTCCAGCTTTTTCGACCAACATCACACGCCAGGAAAAACGATATCCTTCCTCGGTCCAAAAAAGATTACCAGGATAGAGCAGGTAACGCCATGGGAAGACAACTTGGAAGATGACATAAGCAGTGAGGACAATTCGGAGGATGAATGAAGTTCGGAATTGGGAAGGCTCCGTTTCCCCGGAGGGAAGAACAACGAAAAGCCCACCCAGCAAGGGAATTTGGGTAATGTAATGCTGGAAACGTTGGTGCCAGTTTTCTGAAAAAAAGATGAGTGTGGCACCGATCATCACGAGAGGAAAAACGCCAATTTGGAAGAGTAAACCCGTGAGAATGTGAAAGATAATAACCGTGATATAGGCAAAAGGGCGGGTTCGGTTGGAAAGAAGAAAAAAGACGATGGTACAATCGTAAATCATTCCGAACCAACTAAATACATAAGCAGTTTCGGGAAATGTGAGAAGTTTGCCGATCAAAGGAAGATCGTCGTGTGCTGGAAGCCAAATTCTCAGTGGAAGTGCTTCGATGAGCCAATCGGAGTTGATTTTAGCTAATCCTGCGAAAGTATAAACGACACCCAATTGAAACATAATGAGCCATTTGCACCAAGCAGGCAAAGTGTTTTTAGAATCGGTTTCAGGAATAAAAATGAGCCATAAACAGATCAGGCTCACGAAGTAATAGTGGTTTAAATAATAGGTGAGATCGAGGAGTTCGGTGTAGGTGAATGTGAGGAATAGCACGATGGCTGAAATTCTATACAAGCGACCCAGTGCAACGCCAAATGCAGCGAGCATCATGAGTAAATGTAGGAGGTAAAGTCCGGCTGCGCTTATCGGTTTTACCCATGAAAAACCAAAGTATGTAAAATGAAATTCGGGATGAATGTAGTGGTCATCGATCCAGCCGAGGTAAACAAATCGAATTGCCGAAAAAGCCATGAGCAGGCCGAATACAATTCTGAAACTCACAAAGGGAATTGCAGAAACGGGCTGATCAAGTTTTTTAAAAAGATTGCTTAACAATTTCGATGGATGGTTTATTAATCGCCGTCACCACTCGCATAGGTGATGGCAATTCCAAGGAGCGACGACATTTCGCTTTTGAAATTCTTGGTATTCTTTTGCAATTCGGTGTGGATGTCGATTAATGCTTGCGGACTGCTTTGAATGCGCGATTGCATATCGAGATTTTGATCTAATGCATCGAATTGACCTAACAAAATAGCGATCTGTTGTTCGGTTGATGTTACCAAAGCTTCGCCACCAGTAACAGTTTTGAGATAGCCTTTGAAGCTTTTGTTTTCATTGATGCCTCGGTAGATTTTAACGAGGGCGATGAAGTGTTCGTGAGCTAGTTGGAATGACTTGTGGCTAAAACGGGCTTCGAGCAAATTTGGATCAACTGAAGTTTGACCGGGGCGCAGACCGAGAGGCAGACCGAATTTGAAATTTTTGAGGGCTTCGTAGCTCTTCACAAATTCGTTATACATGATCGACACAGAACTTCCTGCATCGGTGCCGGCATTGCTCACAAATTCTTTGCTGTATGTGTTCCAAGCAGATTTGGTGGTCGAAATTCTGTTTTTCAGGTCGGTGCAAAGTGCGATGAGAAAATTGCTCGTGGTTGGATTTTGAAAGCGGTTGAGAACGGTTTCGGCGGAGTTTAACGTATCAAAAATCAGGAATTCGATGGCATAAAATCCACGTGCATCGCGGTTGAAATCGCTCAGATTCCAAGAACCAGAGCTAAGTATGTTGTTTAATTTGGAAATACTAATTGGGAAAGTGGCAACTTCTTCTTGCAAAGATTTGGTTAGACCAGCTTCCGATGCAGGACCAAAATTGTACATGCAAGCAGATTGCCACGATAAAGCTGCATCGAACCAAGCATTTTGAAGCAATATAAGCTGCTCTGATGATGGATTTGCGGTGAAATTGTTTGCTGATTGTAGAAGTCGATCCGACTTTAATTCTGCATTGCTAAAAGCAGGGAGGATGAAAACATCACGATATTCAACAAGCATTTCAGCGCGATTGAAATCGGATTCGTAGGTATCAGGTGAATCCTTTTTACAAGCAACGATTCCCGAGAGGATAACAAGAAGTAGCGCTAGAAATTTTATGCTTTTCATTGTTTCGTGTTTATCGACCTTGATCGGCAACCCAGTTTCTTTTAAAATCTTCAATATCCTGACTATTAAATCCGTATATGCTTTGAAGTCTTGAAATTACAGTTTGCAATTTAGGCACTTGATTTACTGCATCTGTCACGAATGTGTAAGATGTTGGGGTTTCGTTCGCAGGAGCGTTTAGTAAAACGAGCAAGTCATCGATTTGTGCATCGGTGATGATTTTATTTTGTTGCGGAATTGTTTTCCAGCCCCAAATAAAGCCTACGTTCTCAGAGTAGGCGTGCAATCCAGAAGCGATATCAGCATTGGTAGGATTGGTGATAGTGAACTTAGCAATGACAGCGTGACAATAGTTGATTACTGTGGCAGCACAGGCTTTTTCCCAGGCTTGTTTAAGTTTTGTGATGGATTGGTCGCGTTCTGAAGTAAACTCTGAACCTGCGATAATGTAGGCTCTGAGGGCAATTGCAGCGTTTTTAAACTGTGTGTAAATTCCGCTTCCATCGTTCTTGTCGCGACGAGCAGCGTAATTGGCCATCAGAATATCGGGCTGTGAAACATTTGCACTGCCTGAATTCGGGAAGCTTGGATTGGCGCCAAAAAGGGCAATGATGCGGTCAACATCGGCGTAATCCATATTTGGCCCCATGAAAGTAGTTGCATAATTATATAGCACTGCTGCGTACATGCCCTTGTCGAGCACTTCATCAGGCTCGATGCCGTTCTCATCGAAAACGCGGCCTTCGAAATAACCGCCTTGTCCTTGAGGTGTGCCTAATACATAAGTTCCACCTGCACTTGCATCTTCAAGAATCTGGAAATATCCATTGGATCCGGTCAGCGCGCTTTCAAAATAATCTGTAATTACATCTTGCGCTGCTGGAAAGCCAATTTGAAAAAGATCGAGTAATTCTTGACGGGTAACTGAAACGCCTGAAGTTCTAACTGTTTTTGCTTTCGTTCCAATGGCAATCATTCGTGAGCGAAGGTCAATTTGCGTTTGGGCGTTTGATTCGTAATTGTATGAAATATAGTTAGTTGGGAGAGTTATAGTAGGCTTTGTTTTATTGTCGTCTTTGTCGCATGATGCAAGTGCAAGGGAGACCAGTGCTACACTGAAGAGTATTTTATGCATCATCGTTCGGCTGTTAATTTTCTGGTGCAAACGTAAAACACAATTTTTATTTAGACAAATTATAAATAAGGTTTTTTATCCTCGGACTGAAGTCCGAGGTTGCGGGGAAAACGTTTTGTGAATGCGATAGTTGGACAGAGACCCCTAAAATTGAGCTGAATGCTTCGGACTGAAGTCCGATGTTGCGGGGAAAACGATTTACGAATGCGTTAGCTGGACAGAATACCCCGGACTAAAGTCCGGGGATGCTAACTTGCCCATTCGTGATTGTTAGTGGATGGAAAGCAAATTGCATTAACAATTAACTAACATTGGTAGAATTAATGCCGCCATGTGCTACTTTTGCGCTCCGGTTAAAACCCGGATAAATGCCTAAAGACACCTCCATCCGCTCAATACTTATTATTGGTAGCGGTCCCATCATTATCGGTCAAGCTTGTGAATTTGATTATGCCGGATCTCAGGCAGCCAGATCATTGCGCGACGAAGGAATTGAAGTTTCCTTAATCAACAGTAACCCTGCAACGATCATGACCGACAAAGTATCGGCTGATCATGTGTATTTGTTGCCACTAACGGTGAACTCTTTGGTAAAAATCCTCGAAGAGCGACAGATTGATGCCGTATTGCCTACCATGGGTGGACAAACTGCACTCAATCTCTGCAAGAAGGCTGATGAAATGGGTATTTGGACAAAATATGGGGTTCGAATTATCGGGGTTGATATTGCCGCAATCGAAAAAACTGAGAACAGAGAAGAGTTTCGTCAGCTTTGCGTAAGCTTAAATGTTGGAGTTCCGCCATCTCAGGTAGCTCATTCATACTTGGAAGGTAAAGAGATCGCTCAACGCATTGGATATCCATTGGTTATTCGCCCATCCTACACTTTGGGAGGAACCGGTGGAGCGTTTGTGCATAGAAAGGAAGAGTTTGACGAGCTACTCAACAGAGGCTTGCATGCTTCTCCAATCCACGAAGTGCTTATTGAAAAAGCTTTGTTTGGATGGAAGGAATTTGAGTTGGAGTTGCTGCGCGATGCGAACGACAATGTGATTATCATTTGTTCGATCGAGAATTTCGATCCAATGGGAATCCATACTGGGGATTCAATTACCGTTGCTCCAGCGATGACCTTGAGCGATACGGCTTATCAGCGGATGCGTGACATGGCCATCAAATTGATGCGCTCGATTGGAACTTTTGCTGGAGGATGTAATGTTCAGTTTGCTTTGGATCCTGATACTGAAGATATCATTGCGATTGAGATCAATCCGCGGGTGTCGCGTTCATCTGCTTTGGCATCGAAAGCTACAGGTTATCCGATTGCCAAGATTGCTGCGAAATTGGCGATTGGTTACCACTTAGATGAGCTTAGAAACCAGATCACTGGCACTACTACTGCCTTCTTTGAACCTACGCTTGATTACGTTATTGTGAAGATCCCACGTTGGAACTTCAATAAATTCAAGAATGCTGATAAAACCCTCGGACTTCAAATGAAATCTGTAGGTGAAGTGATGGGGATCGGAAGATCATTCCAAGAAGCACTTCAAAAGGCTTGTCAGAGTTTAGAAATAAGCCGCAACGGCCTTGGGGCAGATGGAAAAGATTTGCGAAATCCAGATGCAGTAATCGATAGTCTTAAAAACCCTAGCTGGAACCGACTCTTCCATGTGAAAGATGCGTTCACGATGGGGATTCCGTTTAAGACGATTCAGAAGTTAACCAGAATTGACCCATGGTTCCTTCATCAAATCGACGATTTGGTTCAATTGGAAAGGATCATGGAACGATACACTATTGATTCAATTCCGCGCGATTTGATTTATGAGGCAAAGCGTAAAGGCTATGCTGATCGTCAGATAGCTCACGTTTTGCGTTGTCTAGAAAGTGAAGTTTTCAAGAAACGCCAAGAGATGAACATCCATCGGGTGTACAAATTGGTAGATACTTGTGCTGCTGAATTTGCAGCTCAAACGCCTTATTACTACTCAACATTCGAGGAGGAGAACGAAAGTAAAGTTTCTGACAAAAAGAAGATTGTGGTGTTGGGCTCTGGTCCGAACCGCATCGGACAAGGAATTGAGTTCGATTATAGCTGTGTGCATGGCGTTTTGGCAGCCAAGGAATGTGGTTATGAAACAATCATGATCAATTGTAATCCTGAAACTGTTTCGACCGATCCAGACATTGCAGATAAATTGTACTTCGAGCCTGTTTTCTGGGAGCACATTTACGATATCATTTTGCACGAAAAGCCTGAGGGCGTGATCGTTCAGTTAGGTGGACAAACTGCTTTGAAGTTGGCTGAAAAGCTCGACAGATATGGCATCAAGATTATTGGAACATCCTACAAAAGTCTCGATTTGGCTGAAGACCGCGGCTCCTTCTCTACCCTACTGAGAGATTACAATATTCCATATCCAAGGTTCGGTGTGATTGAGCATGCTGATCAAGCATCCGATTTATCGAAAGAATTAGGATTCCCTTTGTTGGTAAGACCAAGTTATGTGCTTGGTGGTCACAACATGAAAATCGTGATCAACGAGGAAGAATTGGAAACCCATGTGGTTGATTTGCTGAAAGATATCCCTGGAAACAAGGTGTTATTGGATCATTTCCTCGACAATGCAGTTGAAGCGGAAAGTGACTCAATTTGCGATGGTGAAAATGTGTATATCATAGGAATCATGGAGCACATCGAGCCTGCGGGAATCCACTCGGGCGACTCGAATGCTGTTTTGCCGGCGTTTAGCTTGAGCGAAAATGTGATTCGCCAGATCGAAGAACACAGCAAAACCATTGCATTGGCGATGAATACGATTGGATTGTTGAACATTCAATTTGCGGTGAAAAACGAGGTTGTTTATGTGATCGAAGCAAATCCAAGAGCTTCTCGAACAGTTCCATTCATCTGCAAGGCTTACGACGAGCCTTATGTGAACTATGCAACCAAGGTGATGTTGGGTCACAACAAAGTGACCGATTTCAATTTCAATCCAAGAAAGAAAGGTTACGCGATCAAGATTCCAGTTTTCTCGTTCGATAAGTTCCCTGGTGTGAATAAAGAATTGGGGCCTGAAATGAAATCGACTGGAGAATCTATCTTGTTTATTGATGATTTACAAGATGAAACATTCTTGAAGATTTATGGTGAAAGGAATTTGTATTTGAGTAGATAGAGTAGACTCGATTTGAATTTCTTGGTTATCTGTATTTGATCGCTGGGGGCATTTGGTATTTGAAACCTATGACCGCGATATTAAGTGGGATGGGACGATGTTCAACAATGGAAAAAAGCCACTCAAACAGGACGTTTACGTGTACAAAATCATTGTGCGCTTTGAGCCAGGCACTCCGAATGAAGAAATATTTGGAAGAATCACATTGATCTACTAACCACTAGTATTAGTGATTGCGCCCTGATTGGATTCGGTTGAGATTTGCGCCATAACTCAACCATCCTAATCATGAAAAAACTATTTCTTTTGATTGTTGCATTTTCCTTGTGGGGAAATCAAATTGTAAAATGTCAACCCGCATTTGAATGGGTAAAAAACATTGGTGGCTCTGGAACCGATGTTGGCACTGAAATAACTTCTGATGCTGATGGAAATGTTATTGTTTGCGGGCGTTTTGAAACAACCATGGATTCAGATCCTAGTTCTGGAATAAGCAATCTCGTTTCGGCTGGAGATTTCGATATGGTGGTGATTAAATTCGATTCAACGGGACAGTTCATTTGGTCGAAACGCGTTGGAGGAACTGGTTTCGATGAATTTACGAATGTTGAATGTGATGCTTTAGGTAACGTAATTTTGGTTGGTTACTTCGAAGGAACTGTTGATTTAGACCCGAATGTTGGTGTAAATTCTGTTACATCACAAGGTATAAGCGATCTATATGTGATGAAACTTTCCCCGGAGGGAGAAACCTTGTGGATGCATGAATTAACAGGCGCATCAGACGAATCGACTGGCGGATTGTCGGTAACCTCAACTGGACATATTTTCGTTTCTGGTGGATTTTTTGGGACTACAAATTTCTCAACTTCAACAAGTTTGACCAGTGCGGGAGAAAACGATGCCTATGTGATGAAATTGAATCCTGACGGCACCTTGAATTGGGTGAAGCAAATTGGAGGAACTTCGTTCGATTATGCTTGGGATTTAGATACTTACACCAATGGAGATGTCGTTTTAGCAGGCAGATTTAGAGATGTGGTGGATTTCAATCCTGGAGTTGCAGTTGCCAATGGAACTTCGGCTGGAAGCAATGATGGATTTTTAGTGCGATTTAATACCAATGGCGATTACGTTTGGCACAATACCTTCGGTGGAACAGGTTTCGACGAAGTTTGGGCAGTTACAACAGACCTTGACAACAACACTTTTACATATGGTTACTTCTCCGGCACTGTTGATCTAGCGCCTGGAGTGGCAGTGCAAAACTTCACCTCCAATGGAAGCGATGATTTGTTTATCCAGAAATTTAATCCAAGCGGAACCATGCTGTGGGTGAAAACCTTTGGTGGTTCTGAACTTGAGAACAGTTACGACATTGCTACAGATTCGGAAGGAAATGTAGTTGTGATTGGAGATTATTTCAATACTGTCGACTTTGATCCGGGTGCTGGAACGTTCAACATGACATCGCTTGGCAACAATGATATCTTCATGCTTCAACTCGATGCAAACGGTAATTTCAACTGGATGCAAAGTATTGGATCAACCTTTTCGCAAGCAGGATATGCTTTGTATATCGACAACAACAACAATATTTTATCGACAGGCACATTCAGCAATAATGTAGACTTTAATCCGGGAGCTGGAACAACCAACATAAATGCCCTTCTATTCAATATGTATGTGTTGAAATTGGCTGGATTCTGCGCGCTTCCTACGTTAGCTTCAGTAGTTTCATCAGATCAAACCGTTTGCGAAGGAGAAACAGTTACGCTTGCCATCAATGGAAATCTCAACGGTGCTAGTTCATGGGCGATTCATGCAGGAGATTGCAATGGAACACCAGTAATTTCGACTGTTAGTAGTTCAGCAACCATCACACCGGTAGGTGGAGAAACCTATTTTATTCGCGGACAAGGCGGATGCGTTACTTCAGGACAAGGCACTTGCACCGAAATCAACTTGACCACCAACGCGAGTTTTGCGATCTTCGAAAATGCTACAATTTGTCCGGGTGAAAACTACACTTTCCCTGATGGGAGTTCTTTGGTCGTAATGGAAACGATGCAGTACGAAAGTTCACTTCAAACCCTTGCGGGATGCGATAGTACGATAACTACTTCTATAGATGTTGTGAATCTGCCAACTGAAATTGAAGCAACCGATTCTTCGATTGTCATTCTGGATTTCAATCCCAAATCAGGTGTTGATATCCAATGGATTGACTGTAACACCAACCTACCGATTGCTGGTGAAACTGGACCAGAATTCTTATTTAGTGGTTCTGGATCTTTTGCCGTGACTTTAACCAACGACAATTGCACAACAACCAGCGATTGTTTTTTTGTTACTGATTTGCCATTCATGGAAGCAAAAAATCCAGAAGTGTATCCGAACCCTTTCCTAAATTCATTTACAATTCGTGGTGCTGAAATGGGCGCAGTAGCGTTCTTGTACACTGCTGATGGCAGATTAATCTCTGAAACGAAAGTGACAGGTCATGAAGTCATAATAACCGAACTACAAGAATTACCTGCGGGCATTTACATTTTGAGAATCTCAGGAAAATCGGGCATTTCGAATGTGAAGATTACCAAAAATTGAGATTGAAATATCGATTCGATCTGATTCGCAAGTCTTAATTTGTGATCATTTTGAAAAATTGACTTTGTGTTGTTGACTAGTTGTAATCCCTGAATTATCAAGTTATTTTCGATGGTTCAGGGATTTTCATTTCGAATTTTTGGGGTAATGGTAATTTTCAATTGGAAGAATAGAAATTAAAGTTCAACTGACATTCCGTCATTCATATTTCTTCGGCAGTTCTTTTGTATTTTAGCGGCCCAAATAGGACACATGAGATTTTTGTTTATTCTCCTTTTAATTTATTTCGGATACCAGATATTTTTCCGTTTTGTACTGCCACTTGCTGCGCGTTATTTGTTTCAAAAAGCAGCGCAAAACATGCAAGGTCAGTTCAACAGTCGCCAGCAACCCAAAGCGCCACCTCGTCGCGAAGGTGAAGTGAGGATTGAAACCCCTGGCACAAATGCCCGAAAAAACAACGACGATGATGGTGAGTTTGTAGACTACATCGAAGTTCGATAAGAAAATACACCTCGCTAAAAGCCAGAATTAACCGTTCTGGCTTTTTTGTTTTTGCTAGGGACCGAAATCTGCACTTATACAATTTTCAGGGCTTTGCATTTTGATGGGTTTGAAAATGGATTTCGCACAATGAAATTTGAATCGTGATTGCGACAATGTGCGCTTTATGATTACAATTCAAATTCTATCTTTACCCCATTAAACCAAGCTGATGAAACAATTCAACTTCCGCACCTTATTGCCTCATGTAGCAGCGATTGCTATTTTCCTTCTGCTCATTTTTGCTTATTTCCCAGAGTTGCTCGAAAATAAAAGTCTCCGGATGGACGATATCGAACAGCACAAAGGTATGTCGAACGAATTGGCCGACTACCGCGAAAAAACTGGTGAAGAAGCCATTTGGACCAATGCCATGTTTTCGGGAATGCCCGGCTACATGATTTCGACGGTTTACAAAGGCAACTTGATTGGGCATTTAGGAGCGATCATGAAACTTGGTCTCCCCCGCCCTGCCGATTCGATGTTTGTGTTGATGTTGGGGATGTACGCCTTACTCATCGTACTCGCTGTTCGTCAGCCACTTGCAATCATCGGATCTGCCGCTTATGCCTTCACTTCCTACAATTTACTCATCATGGAAGCCGGCCACATGTCGAAAGTGGATGCCATTTCATGGATGCCTTGGGTGCTCATGGGCGTTGTGCTTGCCCTCCGGGGAAAATGGATCTTGGGAGGAGTGCTCACTGCGTTATTCCTGAGCCTCCAGATCAAAGCATCTCACTTGCAGATCACCTATTATTTGATGTTCATCCTGCTCTTTTTCGGGTTGTTTTACCTCGTGGATGCCATTAAAAACAAAACACTTCCAGCCTTTGCAAAATCTGCACTCACACTCGTAATTGCAGCTTCACTTGGTGTGTTGACCAATATTTCTTCTATCTATACCACCTACGATTACGGAAAAGATTCAATCCGTGGGAAGTCGGAACTCACCATCAAAGACACACCAGAAACCGACGGTCTCGACAAAGAATATGCACTCGATTACAGCTATGGAAGAGGTGAATCGTTCTCTTACATGATTCCAAATGTGTATGGTGGAGCTTCCAATCTAAGTTTGGGAGATCAAAAGGCTTTGATGAAAGATGTTGACGAACAGTACCAAACCATCATTCCACGCCTTCCACAGTACTGGGCTGAAACTTCAACCACAGGACCATTCTATGCTGGTGCATTGATCTGCTTTTTGTGTGTATTAGGATTTTTCCTTGTAAAAGGACCCCTTCGTTGGGCAATTCTAGCCTCGATGATTTTGGCATTTCTCCTTTCTTGGGGGAAAAACTTCGAAGGCTTCTCGGTCTTCATGCTCGAGAATTTCCCTGGATACAACAAATTCAGAGCAGTTAAAATGACCCTCGTGATTACCGATTTCCTCATTCCATTAATGGCGATTTTAGGCCTCAACGAAGTGGTGAAAAATCCAGATGTGATCAAAGAAAATAAATTGGCATTCTACGGAGCTTTTGCACTAACCGGCGGACTCTGCCTGATGTTCTATTTGATGCCTGGAATGTTCTTCGACTTCGATTATCTACAAGAAAACATCAAAGGTCAAATCGCTCAAATGCTTACCCAAAGTGGTATGCAAGCAGGTGCAACCGATCAGTGGATTGATGGCATGGTGGCGAATCTAGAAACCATCCGCATGGAAATATTTAAAGCAGATGCTTTGAGAGCTTTCTTGTTCATCACTGCTGGTGCAGCTATTCTTTTTGTGTATCAGAAAATGAAATTCAACACCATTCTTCTTACTGCGCTCATTTTGGTAATTGCAGTAAGCGACTTGTTTTCGGTAGATAAGCGTTATGTGAACAAGAAGGATTTTGTTTCGAATTCGAAAGCGGCAATTCCATACGATCCTTCGGCCGCTGATGAAGCCATTTTCAATCTCGAGGTGCAACAAAACCAAGGCTTGAAAGGGAAAATTGATTCCTATCAAGCTGAAGGTTTAGCAAGAAAAAACCGCATCAAAAGTGGAAGTCCGGCAGCTGATGAAAACAAATACCGTTTCCGTGGATTGCTTGCCAACACGAATTACCGGGTGCTCAATCTTTCAACCAGCACTTTCAACGATGCTGCAACTTCTTTCTACCACAAATCGGTTGGTGGCTATTCGGCTGTGAAATTGGAACGTTACCAAGAGCTCATCGAATTCCACATCAACAACAATATCCAATCACTTTCTGGCATGTTGAGAAGTGGAATGACCGATTCAGTGTTTAAAGCTGGGATGAGCAATTTGTACGCACTTAACATGCTCAATGCGAAATACATCATCTACAATCCTTCGGCAGCGCCACTGGTAAATCCTTCAGCACTTGGAAATGCATGGTTTGTGAACGATATCAAACAAGTTGCAAGCGCGAATGAAGAAATCAAAGCGATGGGCCCTGGATTTAATCCAAAAAACACTGCAATCGTAGATAAACGCTTCGCGGATCAATTGAAAGGTTCGGTAAACTTCGACTCTTCGGCTGCGATTCAGTTGAATAGCTACGCGCCAAACAAGCTAGAGTATAGCTACAGTTCGTCGGTAGCTGGCACTGTGATTTTCTCTGAAGTTTATTATGCAAAAGGATGGAATGCCTTCGTGGACGGAAATCCAGCTCCACATTTCAGAGCCAATTATGTGCTCCGCGGGATGAATGTTCCAGCTGGTAAGCATACGATTGAATTCCGTTTCGAACCATCACTTTATCATTCTACCGAAAAAATTAGCTTGGCAACTTCCGGTTTATTGCTTCTGCTTGCAGCTGGATTGTTATTCATGGCTTTCAGAAAGCAAAGCCAAACAGCTAAACAAGCCTGATCGGATGTGCGGAATTAGTGGCTTTTTTCAAACGGGCAGGAAACTTCAGGAATCCAACCTGATCGACATGACCAATATCCAGGCTCATAGAGGGCCGGATGCGGCAGGTTATTACTTCAACGAAAGTTGCGGTTTGGGCCACCGAAGATTGTCGATTCTTGATTTGTCGGATGCTGCAAACCAGCCATTTTGGTCGGCCGATGGAAAAGCCGTGATCGTTTACAACGGTGAAATCTACAATTTCCAAGAAATCGCTGCCGATTTGGGCATGCAGATGCGCACGACTTCCGATACTGAAGTGATTTTGGAAGCCTTCCTCAAATGGGGCCCAGAATGCGTTCATCGGTTCAATGGAATGTTTGCCTTTGCGGTGTACAAACCCGAATCGGATCAACTGTTTCTTTGTCGCGACAGGATGGGAATCAAGCCGTTGTACATCTATCACAAGGATGGAATTACAGCGTTTAGTTCGGAATTGAAAGGCATCTTAGCACTTCGTCCAAGCATTCGCTTAAGCTTGAACAAGGTGGCAGTTCGCGATTATCTTCACCTTGGATACGTTCCAGAGCCGCTCACAATTAGCCAAGAGGTTGCTAAATTTCCATCTGGATCTTATGCAACTGTGAATAACGACGGATTAAAGATTCAATCGTATTGGCAACCTGAAGATCAGATTAAATCGGAGATCATTTCGAACGAAGCTGAAGCCGAAAAACAACTGCACAGTTTGTTGCTTTCATCGGTTCGTTACCGAATGATTTCGGATGTTCCGTTTGGCACTTTCCTTTCAGGAGGAATTGATTCATCGTTGGTTACAGCTTTGGCGCAAAATTTATCCGAGAAACCGGTTAATACATTTTCGATCGGGTTTAAAGAGTCGAAATATAACGAATCGCATTATGCGAAAGACGTAGCCAAGCACCTCAAAACCCACCACCATGAGTTTATTGTGGGCGAACAGGATGCCTTGGAATTGATCGATAAAATGACTGATGCTTACGATGAGCCTTTTGCCGACTCGTCGTCGCTTCCAACTATGTTGGTTTCGAAATTGGCGCGCAAACATGTTACGATGACCCTTTCGGGTGATGGTGGCGACGAATTGTTCTTGGGTTATGGCTCCTATTTGTGGGCTGCGAGAATGGCGATTCCATTGCTGAGAACCTTTAAAAAACCAATCGGCTGGTTGCTTTCGAATCATCCCGACAATCGATTTAAACGTGCTGCACATCATTTTAAATATGAAGATCCAGACCTTATGCGCAGTCATATTTTCTCCCAAGAACAATATTACTATGCCTCCACTGAGTTGGATAATTTGCTAAAACCAGCGTATCGTGGAAGTTTTTCCTTCCATGAAGGTGAATTTCAGAAAAAACTGAAGCGCAACCTCAACGTTTCGGAACAACAAGCCTTGTTCGATTTGCGGTTTTATTTGAAAGACGATTTGCTCACCAAGGTTGACCGTGCAACGATGCAATTCAGTTTAGAAACTCGGGTTCCACTGCTCGATTACCGTATCGTTTCATTTGCGCTGAATTTAGATCCTGCATTGAAATTAAAGGATGGTAAAAGCAAGTATCTTCTGAAAAAGATTCTCTATCAATACGTTCCTGAATCGATGTTCGATCGCCCGAAATGGGGATTTAGTATTCCTTTGGAAAGATGGTTAAACAACGAACTCAGCTATTTGATCGATCAATTTGCATCAAAGGAAATGTGTGAAAAGCACAGAATCATCGAGTTTGAGCGACTGAATAAGTACATCAAAGAATTCAAAAGTGGACGTACATATCTGTACAATCGAATTTGGCAGGTAATCGTGTTACACAAGTTGCTCGAGCGAATCGGATTGGAGCAAACTAGTTAAACATTGGAATGTTGTGGTCTTTGTAGAAAGTACTATTAAAGGCCTGATATCCAATTCTCCAGCGCATTGTGGCTTCCTCGTTGAGGTGATCCAAAACAGGACGACGGTCGGTTAAGATAATGGCATCATCCACATCAATGCTATCAGAATCAATGTAGCTATCCTGCACATACGGAGGAATGAAATCGTCGAATGTATCGCGCGAATTGGATGCTAAATAAATCATGTTGCTTTCTGTTTCAACTGAATCGGTAGGATAGAGTTCAACATACAAGCCCATTGCGCGGATTGTTTTGTAAAGTGATCGGGTGCCTTTACCGATATCACCGCGGTAATAACCGTTCGCATTGATCATGACCAATCCGCCGGGGCGGAGAATTTTACGTGTTCTATCGATGCTTTCTGCAGTAAAAACATGTGCAGGTGTTTCTTCACCACGGAAGAGATCGAACAAAATCAGATCGTATTGTTTTTCACACTGATTGAGGTAATGTCGGGCATCATCTCGAAAAACTTGAACGGCAGAATCGAGTCCAAAATACGTATGCGACACCTCGATAATTCTTTGGTCGAGCTCAACTGCATCTACTTCCATTCCTTTTTGAATGGCATCTCGTGCAATTACGCCTCCACCAAGTCCGAGCACGAGCATTTTACTGCCTTTGGGAAACTTTTCAAGGATGTCGCCAATTACATTGAAGTACTTGTAATCGTTGAATTTTTCGTTCTTCGGATTGTAGGAAGTTTGGATGATTCGGTTTACAAAAAGTGTTCTCTCGAATTCCTGTTTTCCATCTTTAATTACTGGAATTTCAGCAACCATCACTTGTCCGAGTATGCCTTCTTTTTGATAGAGAATCTCGATGCTCTCTTGTTGAATCTGAAGCTGGTAATAATGGTATCCTGATGTTAACAACAACGTTGCTCCAAGGATTCCGGGCTTCTGCCATCCATGGCGAAAAATCAATACCGACGGGATAATACCTAGAATGAAACCGGTAATCATCGAAGGAAGAATTAGTCCGAAATTCGGAATGATGTAGAATCCGAAAAGGAACGTGAAGACAATGCCTCCAATCGTAGAAATAGTGTACACCATTCCTGCACGTTTACCAGCGGCTTCGATTGATCCATCGAGATTTGCAACCATCAATGGTGAAACCATTCCCATTCCAGTTACCGGTGGAAGAATGATGATCACCGACGAAAGGATTACGGCTTCGTGAAATTCGAAGTAATGTGCATAATTGAGCACCCACTGCGCTGTGAAAGGCATGGCAATCATGAGCGCTCCGCAGATAATCAAAACCGTTAGAAGGATTTTATCGCGTTTTTCATGTTGCGATAAAGCTCCACCTTGGTAGTATCCCAATGCAAGCGCTCCAAGTGTAACGCCTAATACAGAGGCCCAAACAAAAATGGAGGAACCAAAATAAGGAGCCATCATGCGTGCACTCAACAGTTCGGCCGCCATAAGCGAGCCACCTTCGAGAAACGACATGGAAAGCAGGATTCTATTATGACGTGACCACTTCATTTTCAAGAGATTTATTTTCTTTTTCCTCTTCCATTTCACGCAATTGTCGGGATGTTAGTCGAGCCTGTTTCGCTTGAAATTCAAGTATATAAAGCATCGACAAGAAGAAAGGGACGGATGGAATTTTGTAACGAACCAAAGCACCGAAATTTGCAGTTGTAATTCCTAAAGCAAAGGCGAAAAAGATCGAAAAAACGAAGCAGAAGATTAAAACGGGATTGGCAGAAATGCGGATAAAAAAACCAGGCCCTAACAATAGCAAAACCCTTAGCGTGAGCAAGATTATAAAGGTATTTTCCAAAGCCGAAATCAGCATTACGGGGTTGGAAACATCCCACAAAAACGGTCGAAACAACCCTGCCACAATCGCAACTGGAAATTTACTTAGTAAGCTACCTACCGAACCATCCAACTCACCAATATCGAATGAATTCTCACCATATGCATCTCGCGTTAAGTCGTTTTTGGTTACTACAGCTTTATTAACTGCTTTATCAACCGAGCCATAATCACCAAGTGAGGTACTGAATGAACTGATCAAAAACGTACTTGCAAGAACTCCAACCACAATAATCGCTGGGGAAATGAGCACCCGAACGAAAGTGCTACCAATCCTTGTAATCCGCTGAAAAATGATCCAAATGGTTGCACCTGGCAGCATCGCCACGAAAATGTAAGGCTTGATGCTAATGATGATGTAGGCAGCAATAACCAAAGTCATGAAGTGAAAACCACGCCTTTCGGGCTTGATAAAGACTTTGTAGATCGACCAAGTCATCCAACAAGCTGCTGAGAAAGTGAGGGTATCTTTTAAGATGGCTGATCCCCAAAAGAGTACCGAAGGCATGAATAAAACGGCAGTGGCAAATTTCTTTTCCATGCCTGGAAACAGCTCATTGAAAAGAAGAAATAACCTGAAGATTCCACCATAAGACAGCCAGGCGAACAGGAAAGTAGTCACGAAAAAGTTAAATCCTGAGAGGAATAGCAGCGGACTAGCAAAACGCACAACTGTAAAGGATTGTGGATCTTTCCAGTAATCGGGACAGCATAAGTCGTTAAAATAAAAAACACTGAGATTCTCGTGTGTCAAGGTTCCGCCCATCACCGAAAAATAGACTCCAGGATTGATGAAAATCATTCTTGAAACCAAACGTGCAGACTGATAATAACCGATCGTATCGCCTCCTTTATAGTAGAAGATGTACACGAGGCATACCAAAAGGCCCGATACAATCTTAGCAATTAGGCCACGAGTATAGTACTTATACAGCGGATTCTCCTGAATTCGTTGCTGTTGTACTCTTCTACCGAGAAAAAAAATCAACGCGGCATAGAAGGGTATTGCAACCAAATCTACACCTGAGTAAAGTTCTTCTTCCATCAATCAGATCTTCTGTGCTACTTTTGACCTTTCTGCAAAGGAAACCAAATTCAGTCAGACTTTTGAAAATCCTCTATTTATCTTACGATGGAATGACCGATCCGCTCGGTCAATCTCAGGTTCTCCCCTACCTTGAAGGCTTGGCAGCTGCAGGCCATGAAATTTGGTTAATCAGCTTCGAGAAATCAGAACGGTTTAGCCAGTCGGAGCAATTGATTCGCAGTCTGATCAAAGGAAAATCGATCCATTGGCACCCTGAAATGTACACTGCCAAGCCGCCAGTTATCTCGACCTTGAAAGATGTTCGGAGGTTAAAAAAATCGGCGAAGATGCTCATTCAGGAGTTTGGTATTGAGGCAGTGCATTGCAGAAGTTACATTACAGCACTTGCCGGCTTGGAGATCAAGCGAAAATTAAAACTGAAGTTTGTATTCGACATGCGCGGTTTTTGGGCCGACGAACGCATCGATGGTGGCATTTGGAAGCTCTCAAATCCTATTTTTTCTACCATTTACAAGTTTTTCAAGAAAAAAGAGAAGCAGTTTTTACTCGAAGCTGATGCTGTGGTTTCGCTCACCCAAAACGCAGCCGACGAAATTCATTCTTGGGCAGGAATGGAAAATGTACCGATCACTGTAATTCCATGTTGCGCCGACTTGCACTTGTACCAAGCCAAAGCCGATGATGATCCCAATGTATTGAAGTGGCGCAAAATGCTGGATTTGTCAGCACAAAAGTTCGTGCTCAGTTACCTAGGATCTTTAGGAACATGGTACATGCTGAACGAGATGTTGGACTATTTCTCAGTGCTTCTCAAGGAAAAACCGGAGGCTATGTTTCTGTTTATCACGCCAGATGCTCCTGAAATGATCATCCGGGCAGCAGCCGACAAAGGAATTCCAAAAGCTTCATTAAGAATCACGAAAGCAGCGCGGAAAGAAGTGCCTGAACTGGCTGCACTGAGCACGGTGTCGATTTTCTTCATCAAACCTAGCTTCTCCAAAAAGGCATCTTCACCAACCAAAATGGGAGAATTGATGGCTGCAGGAATTCCTTTGATTGTGAATTCTGGAGTTGGCGACGTAGAAACGATCTTACGAGATGGCGGCAATGGCCATGTGATTGGCAGTTTTTCAACAGAAAACTACCGCGAATCGGTTGATCGATTGGATGCATTGCTCAAATCAAATCCTGCAAATTCGGTTGCATGTGCTAACCGCTGGTATTCGCTCAACGAAGGCGTAAACAGATACAAGGCGATCTACCAAAAATTTGAAGTAGGAAGTTAAATCCCTTATTGGTGGTGGTATGGATGTTTGTGGATGATGGTCATGCCACGGTACAGCTGTTCCATGAAAATCAAGCGCACCAATTGATGGGAGAAGGTCATTTCGGAAAGTGCAATTTTGAAATTGGCGCGTTTGTAAACTGAATCGGAGAAACCATAGGCACCTCCAATAATAAACACCAAGTTTCGAATCGATTGGTTGAATTGTTTTTCCAGGAAATTGGAGAACCCCACCGAATCGAACGTTTTTCCGTTTTCATCAAGCAGCACAACAACATCATCGGGCTTCAGCCTAGCAAGAATCAATTCGCCTTCTCTCAACTTCATGTTTTCTGGAGTGGCAGTATTGGTATCTTTTAATGAAGGAATGGTTTCTATAGATTGTGGAATGAAACCGTTGATGCGCTTTTCGTAGTGCGAAATTCCTTCTAACAGATAGGCTTCTGTTGTTTTCCCGATTTGTAAAAGTTTAATTTTCATGTATTCGAAAAGCTCTATTTGCAAAGAAAAACAATTATCTGGCGTAAATTTGAAGAGTGAATCAGAAACGCTTCCAAGAATTAACAACAGAATTGTGAAAATGAATAAGCCATGAAAGTTTCGTTTGAGGATATTGATGTAGATTGCGTCAGGCCTGCAATGAAAGATAGAATTGGCGTTATTTTTGTTAGCGGCTGACAAATCGGACCATGAAGTTTTTATTGGTATTTATGCTTAGTTTATCCCTTGGTAACAAGGCAATACCGCACGACTTAAGTGCCGATATTGCTGCGGCAATCAGGATGGGCAATGCCAGAGAACTATCAAAGTACTTTGGTACCAATATCGACCTAACCGTTTCTGGCAAAGAAGAAATGTACAGCAAAGCCCAGGCTGAACAAGTACTTCGCGGCTTCTTCGCGAAGAATCAACCCAAAAGCTTCATTTTGAAGCACAAAGCCAACAACCCAACGGCTGCACAATATGGCATTGGAAGCTATATTTCAACTTCTGGAAATAAGTTTAGAATTTACTTTCTGATCAAAAAAATCGGGAATCAATCATTTATCCAGCAACTCAGTATCGAAACAGAAGTCTGAAATTATGCAGCTGAACACAGAACACCAAGAACTGATTGATCAGCTGATTCGGCTGGCGTTGCGTGAAGATATCGGCGATGGCGACCACACCAGTTTAGCCTGTGTTCAGTCGGAGGTTATGCAAAAAGCCCGATTGCTGGTGAAAGAAAATGGCATTTTGAGCGGTGTAACCATTGCTCAGCGTGTTGCTGAAATGGTAGATAAAGATTTAACATTTGATATTCGATTAAACGACGGAGCCACAATTCAAAAAGGAGATGTGGCTTTTTATATTGAAGGTTCGGCCCGATCAATTCTTACTGCAGAGCGCCTCATGCTTAACATCATGCAGCGCATGAGTGGAATTGCAACCAACACCCACCGATTGGTTGATCTCGTTAAACACACAGGAGTATCCTTGCTCGACACCCGCAAAACTGGCCCGGGGATGCGTGTGATGGAAAAACTCGCAGTGTCGCATGGCGGTGGAAAAAACCACCGAATGGGATTGTACGATATGGTGATGATCAAAGACAACCATGCAGATTATGCTGGTGGCGTAGTTCAAGCCATTCGAAATGTGAAATCGTATTTACAATCGAATCATCTGAAGCTCGACATAGAAGTGGAATCGAGAAACCTCAACGAAGTTCAATTGATTCTTGAAGAAGGCGGTGTTCGAAGAATCATGTTCGACAATTTCACGCCCGATCTTATCCGCGAAGCGCTGAAAATCACCAAAAACGAAGTTGAAACAGAAGCATCAGGTGGCATTAACGAGCAAAACTTGATCGAATACGCTGAAACGGGTGTGGATTTTATTTCCATTGGGGCACTTACGCATCAAGTGAAAAGCCTCGACCTAAGTTTAAAAGCCTGCTGATGCTGAATTTGCTCAAAAATATCAAAGAGCGGATTTTAAAACTTCCATTGTTTATCAAATTGCAAACAGTGAGTTTGCCCGGTTTGCAGAAAGTGCCTGTGTTGGAAGTCGCCAGGAACTTCAAAACCAGTTTGTCTTCGTCTAGAATCACGATGCGTGCTGCTGCGGTGTCGTTCGATTTCTTCATGGCCCTCTTCCCTACCATCATCTTTTTGTTCACGCTTACAGCCTATTTACCGATCGATAATTTCGACGAATTGCTGCTTGATGCGATGCGCGATGTGCTTCCACCCTACACCTTTCTGGCGATTGAGCAAACAATTATGGACGTGATTTCGATTCAACGCGACGGATTGTTGTCGTTTGGTTTTTTGTTCGCTCTTTTTTACGCTACCAACGGAATTACATCATTGATTGAATCGTTCAACGCCTTGTCGTTCACCAATGAAACGCGCCCAGGTTGGAAAATCCGTTTATTGGCATTAATGCTCACTATGATCATTGTTGGTTTGTTGGTGGTTGCCATCACCATGATGATCTTCACCAACTTCGCGCTCGACTATTTGATTCGTGAAGCCATCATTTCTGACGGAATAAGCAGCACTTTGATCCAAATTGGGAAGTGGCTGTTTTTTTACTTGTTGATTTTCTTCACTATTTGTTTTCTGTATTACGTAGGCCCTGCAAGTGGAGAAAAACCATCATTTTTTTCGCCCGGAGCAGTCGTAGTGAGTGTGTTGATCATGCTGCTGCTGTTCGGATTCGGCTTTTTCGTGAACAATTTTTCCACTTGGAATACTGTGTATGGATCGGTGGGCGCACTCATCGCAGTGCTCGTGTTGATTAATGCCAATGCTTTAATCATTTTGGCTGGACACGAATTCAATGCTGTGGTTTTTCACCTAAAAAGACAAAGAAGCGCTTCCTTGGTGAACGAAAGCAAGATTTGATTTGTATTTTCGGGCGTCCAAATTCGATACCATGCGCCACCTGATACTGCTTGTTGCTACTGCGATTTCCACCTTGACCTATGCGCAATCCCCTTCCCCGGAGGGAAATAGTGCTGCCGCAGACAATATGCAACTTACCGTTGATTATCAATCGGCTGCCAACCCGCACTACTGGAAAAACCGGAAGCCATTTGCTGATTATTGGCAACAAGATGTGCATTATCAAATTAAAGCGAACATAAGCGAGCAAACCGATATTGTTGATGCCGTTGAAACGCTCACTTACACCAACAATTCGCCGGATACTTTGAATTGGGTGTTTTTTCATTTGTACCAGAACGCCTTTCAGCCCGGTTCGTATTGTGATGCTTTACATGAAGCCAATGATTATCCAACGCGTTATGGACCTTACGAGAGCAAGGGATTGGGCACTGTTGTTTCGAACCTAAAAGTGGATGGTGAAGTGGCCAAGACAGAACTTGAAAATACCATTTTAAAAGTGTGGTTGAAAAAGCCTTTGTTGCCAGGTGCGCAGGTGAAATTCGACATGGAGTTTAAAACCTATTTCGATTACCGCGGCAATATCCGCAGGCGGATGAAAGAGTTCGGAGCTTATGGATACAAGCATTTCGATGGTGTGCATTGGTATCCGCGCATGGCTGTGTACGACCGGAAATTTGGATGGAATACCGACCAGCATTTAGGGAAGGAATTCTATGGTGATTTCGGAACCTATGAAGTAGAGCTGAATTTTGCATCAAACTACGTGGTAGAAGCAACTGGAGCGCTTGCTAACCGTGAGGAAGTACTGCCTTCTGACTTGCGGAAAAAACTCGACATTTCAAATTTCGTAAACAAGCCTTGGGAAGAAGCGCCATCGGTTGTTACACCTTACGATGGTAAAACCCGGAAAACGTGGAAGTTCAGAGCGATCAATGTGCACGATTTCGCTTGGACAGCCGATCCAACCTACCGCATTGGCGAATCGTATTGGAATGGGATCAGAATTGTGGCTGTGGTGCAGGAACCGCATGCTTCGCGTTGGCAGAATGCATCGTCGTACACTGCAAAAGTGATCGAAACATACTCGAACGATTTCGGGATGTATGTGTACAACAAAATGGTGGTTGCCGATGCCCGCGACGGGATGGAATATCCAATGTTAACACTTGATGGTGGATCAGATCCAGGTTACAGAGGATTGTTGGCGCACGAAGTTGGTCACAATTGGTTCTTCGGAATGGTAGGCTCCAACGAAACCTATCGTGCCATGATGGATGAGGGTTTCACGCAGTTCCTCACAGCTTGGGCACTGGAGAAAATTGATGGGAAGGAAATCGTGAAAGGCAAGTATGCCAATGCTTACACAGAAAAACATTCGCTTCCTGGAGAAGCCAGATATGCGCGTGCTTATCAAGGTTATTTAAAGGATGCCATTTCAGGCTCGGAAACTACTTTAAATACGCATTCGGATGATTTCGGAGGTGCTTTGCGCCATGGCGGCGGATATGGAAACGTGTATTACAAGACCGCAACGATGCTATACAATCTTCAGTATGTGCTTGGAGATGAGTTGTTTTCAAATGCAATGAAGCATTATTTCAACCAGTGGAAAATGGCGCATCCATATCCAGAAGATTTTAGAAATTCTATCATCCAATACACGAATGTTGATTTAAATTGGTTTTTCGATCAGTGGATTGAAACCAGCAAAACCATCGACTACAGCATCAAAAAAGTGAAACACCAAGGCGATGGGAAATACAAAATCACCATCGAACGCAAGGGTGAAATGCAGATGCCAGTTGATTTTTCTGTGTACGATCAATCAGGCAAACGCTACGATTATCACATCCCGAACGGATGGTTCGAAAAGAAAACCACGGCCACAGTGCTTCCGCGTTGGATTGGTTGGGGCAATTTGAAAGAGACCTACACAGCAGAAATTACGATCCCAGATAGGATTGAAAATGTGGTAATCGACACGTCGAACCGCTTGGCCGACATCAATATGATGAACAACCGTTTGAAAGGCAACAGTTCCATCCGATTCGATTCCCGTGTTGCTACTATTTCAGATTGGAAACACTATGAAATGTTTGCTCGTCCGGACGTTTGGTACAATTTCTACGACGGAGTAAAAGCAGGTTTCCACCTCAACGGGAATTACATGCGACAAAAGAACCAGTTTGAGCTCACCGTTTGGTTGAATACCGGTTTAGGCAAAGTAGAGCGTAACTTTGAATACAAATTCAACGGGTACAATCCAGTTTCATTCAAGTTCGATTATCAAACGCCAACACAACGGTTCGCAAAGCAATCGAAACTGATCTTCTCCACTCGTTTTCTAGATGGTTTGGCATTAGGAAAAATCGGTTGGGAACTCACGAACCGAAAAGAGAGTTCCACTTTTTACATCTTCGCAAAAGCGATGATTCGTCCTGATAGTACCGATGTAAACTATCTAATTGATCGAGGAGGTTGGCAACCGTTAAAATCGAATAATACGATCAACACAGGTATTCGACACCAATACGAATACAAAAAAGGCGAAGGACGAATTCACCTCGGTGTTCGCGCATCATCTCTTGGTTCGGACTACAGTTTTAGTCAGCTGATGCTCGAAACCATCAACGACAATTACCTCGGAAAATTCAACATCCGCACGCGCTTTTTCGCACAAATCGGAACGGGAAGTAATTTAGCTCCTGAGTCTGCCTTGTATCTCGCAGGTGCCAATCCGGAAGAATTGATGGAGAATAAATTCACTCGATCGGCGGCATTTTTCCCTCAAGATTTCGGTGGATTTGGAAACGACATGAATCATTTCCATATGGGCGGTGGCTTGAATGTGCGCGGATATTCTGGTTATTTATCTCCAGAACAATTATCAAATGGTGCAGTAGTTCCTGGCTTCAGAGGCAATTCTGGCGTTTCAGGAAATGTAGAAGTAGATTTGGATGGCTTGGTAAGGGTTCAACCGAAACTCACCCGCAACTGGTTAAAAATGGATCTTTATGCCTTTGGCGATGCAGGTTTATTGGAATTGAACGATGGAACCAAGTCGATCAATTTTGGCAAAGTGCGCGCGAGTGCAGGTTTAGGTTCTGCTCTTACAATAAAACGTTGGGGAAGATTTTCGATGGAAAAGCCTGTTACCTTTAGGTTTGATGTTCCGTTATTCTTAAACCGCCCTTCGAATATTGCACCGGATTATGTGCAATTTAGGTGGTTGGTTGGAGTGAATAGGGCGTTTTAAAAGCCTGATGAATAGAGCATGGTCCAAAGCAATTAATGAACAAAGACGTCTTTAATTGCTTTGGGTGAAGATTAACTGGTATTCAATTAAAAAATTCTGCCCGGGGACAGCACCCGCTTCCCCGTGATCAAGTTCGGCAATTTCAGAATGCACCTACCCTATTGAAACGGTTATAAACGATTAGAAACGGTTATCACTAAGCAGCTGTCATTCAAATACATAAATCACCAACCAGAAGATTCGTTACATTCAAACAGCTGAGTAGGCCGTAAATACAAGCTGTTCGAAAAAATCGCATTGCATCCGTTCAGTATGAATCCATCAAAAGGCCTCCACCGCTAAGTAGCAAATTGAAATCACTTTTTAAAAAACGGAATCATCTCTTTCAAATCATCCGCCACGCGGGTAAACCAAATTAGAATTCCATAAATCACCACAATCGAAAAACCGGTAACAAGAATGTTCAGAATTTCACTTTCGAAAGCTGGAATAAAATTCACCAAGAAATAAGTAAAAACGATCGATAAACCTATAAACAACGTTCGTTTATCAAAAGGTTGCATTTTGAATTTAATCCAGATATACACGTATTTGAATAAATTGTAGGCAAAACTCGATATGCAAGTTGCCCATGCTGCCCCTTCGATGCCTAATGTTGGAATCAGCGTGTACAATAAAACAAGGTTAATTACTGCAACCAAAATCAATCCCAATGCACCAACTGTGAATTTATCGGATGTAAATATGATAGCCGAATTGGAACCAGTCATTAAATTAAACAATGCCGATAAACTCAAGATTGTAACCACAGGAACACCCGCTAAAAATTCATTGGGCAGAAATTGAAATAGGAATTCTGCATTTAAACTCACCAATAAAAAGAGCAATCCACCAAGAATAAATAAATACCGCGACGATTTATAATAAATATCTTGGATGTTACTGATGTCATTCTTTTCCCAAGAATGGGCAATTCGAGCATTTGCAACTTTGTCTAATGCGTTGATGGGGGCTTCAATAAAAATGGGAATGAATGCTGCAATGCCATAAATCCCCACCAAAGCAAGCGGTACAAACTGACCCAAAACAACAGTATCCAAAAGTTTAATTGCCATGGATGCCACGCCAGCCGGAAAAACCATCCAACCATAACGAAGCATTTCCTTCAATAACGATGGCGTTAAGAATTTTCGATCGGGCAAAAGACTTATGCTTCCAACTCGGGTCGAATAAACCATAATTAAGGTGAGTTGTAAAAGATAAGTCAGAACAAATCCCAATGCCAACCACTCAATACTCCAGTTTAAATAGAAATGAAGGAGAATGAGCAGAATAAAGAGCACTCTGATCATAACTTCCTGCGCAAATGCAGGTAGGATGGGCTTAAAGACCGAAAATAAATAGTTGTTCACCAAACTCAACAGTGCAATAACTACCGAAAATGGGAAGACCAGGAAAAAATAGTGTGAGAATAAAGGAGAATCTTCCAGATACAGTTGGATGATTCTATCCTTGAAAATCCACAGCAATGGAAATGAAACCAAACAACCTATTCCTAACCAAAGCAACATCAATCCAAAAAAGCCGTGATGGCGTTGTTCGGCACTTCTGAATTTTGGAAAATAACGAATTGTAATATTTAAAAACCCAAATGGCAGGATTGTAGAAACCAAAAAAGAAAAAGAATACAATACCCGTGTTAATCCAATTTCCTCGGCGCTCAGAAAGAACGGCTGAACCAAGAGCAAGGAAATAAATCCTACCATAATTCCTGTGTAGGTAATTAAGGTGCTGATAAGTCCTTGTTTCTGAATGATGCCCAAGTGGAATATTTTGGAAACAAATGTAATTGAAGTTTCAGTGCGGTTTGAAATACTATTTTTGCAGCCGAAATCTTTTCCATGGAACTGCTTTACCGATTCATATATTCTCCCGCAATCAACAAAGTTCTAAGAGCTTTGATCTTTCCTTTCAGGAAGTTGCTCCCAACCGGAGCATGGCTTCCACCGGCTGGTTCGGTGAAATTCACACTCGACAATGGGAAAACCATCACGATGTTCACCAATCAAACGTCGTTCGTTACTTGGAACATCGCATGGAAAGGTTACAAGAGCTATGAATACACGCCAATTTTTGAAGCACTATCACCCAAAATCAATGTATTCTTCGATGTGGGATCAAACACTGGTTTGTATTCTCTCATCCTTGCAGGAAGCAATCCAAAAGCGAAAGCTTGGGCATTCGAACCTTCTCCAGGGCCATTCGAATACCTTTCACGAAACATTGCAGCCAACGGATTTAACGGAAGAATCCACCCCATCAAAACAGCCCTTTCGAACCAAGAAGGAACAGCCGAATTCGTGTCTGCCTTTTCTCCTAAGTACACCTATCTTAAGGAAGCAACCTTGGGGGGATCAGGACACTTATCAGGTGCACGCGACAATACATCGAGCCTCACCTTTCAGGTGAAAACCGAAACTCTCGACCAGTTTGTTGAGCGGAATCAGATTACTTCTATCGATCTGATGAAACTCGACACTGAAGAAACAGAGCACCTCATTATTGGATCTGGTTTGGAAACCCTCAAAAAGTTCGAACCAATCCTGATTTGCGAAGTGTTTTCGGTTGAAATGGCGGTTGCCTTGGGTGATTTGTTGAAACCACTGGGTTACAAGCCTTATCAGAGTAAAAAAACGCATTTGGAAGCCATCAATGAAGTGGAATTCCAATCTGGTGAAATTCCTGATTGCTTTTTTGTAACCGATGCACGACTTCACTTGATTAGTCAATTCATTCAAAAAGCATGAAAAAGAAGGATAAGCTGATCTATGTATTTGCTTTCCGTTCTTCATTTATCCGCAAGGATGAGGAATTGCTCCGAAAATATTTCGATGTAGTTCCGCTCTTTTTCAATCCACTCCCCCGCTGGAAAACACCGTTGAGCCTCATCAAGCAGGTGTTTCAACTGCTAGTAAACATCAGAAACTGCAAAGGTATTGTTTGTCAGTTCGCAGGCTTTCATACTGTTGCAGCGGTGATCGTCGGCAAATTGTTTGGAGTAAAAACATCCATCATTCTACTTGGTGCTGAGTGCCACAATTATCCGGGTATCCAACATGGGAATTTTCGCAAAAAATGGCTCGGAAAAGCAACACGTTTTTCGTTCCGTTGGGCGAATCAGTTGCTTCCTATCGACAAATCATTGATTGAGTTTCGGAACGAATACGATCTTTCTGAACCACAGGCACAAGGATTCAAAGGCATCAATCCGGATATCCAAACAACTACACAGGTAATTCCGCATGGGTTTGACGGGGAAAAGTTCAAGCCGAATGCAAATCCTCCTCAAGCCTTCAGTTTTATTACTGCCAGTAGCTCTGTTGCGCCACCAGTATTTCAGCGCAAAGGCATTGACCTGATCTTACAAATCGCTCCAAAGTTCCCGCAGTGTTCATTTACAATATTGTGCAAAAACGATTATCTCAAGACTGAAGATCTACCTAATAATGTATCCATTTTAGAGGCGGTTCCTTACGAGAAGCTTCCTGAAGTGCTTGCCAGCTATCAATTTTATCTTCAAGTTTCTATCGCCGAAGGACTTCCGAATGCCTTGTGCGAGGCCATGCTTTGTGGTTGTGTACCTATCGGCTCGAATGTGTTTGCGATTCCATCAGTCATTGGAAATACAGGATTCATTGTAAAAGATCGATCTGTTGAGTCCTTCTCACGAACTGTTGAAGAAGCGATAGCATGTAAGACGCTCGAATTGCTGTCTGCTCAAGCGAGATTGAGAATTATTGAGAATTATTCGATCCTACAGCGCGAAAACTTGTTGCCTTTATCGTTGACTGCAACATCCTTCCAATAGAAGAATAAAGCCCCAACAATCGGCTAGATATTTAGTCTCATATACATATTATATTAGAGCCTCTGTTTTATTCGCCCAACAATAGCGATAAGGCTTTATTCTCTTTTTAATTCGGCGTGAAACAATGTCTGAAAGAGATCCAAAAAATCCCGCATTTTTTAAATGTTACATTCAGCTTCTTGCAGAATAGTTCCAAAACCACCTTGCCTCAAGTCGTAAATTTAGAATTAATGACCTGAAAAATGGTGAATTAACTAATCCTACCTTTTTTGTAGTGTTATACGAATGTTAAATTTCGACATAAACAAAAATAATTACATCTGCTTTACTGAAAGTAAGTTGCAGTAACAACTAGATGAATTTCGATTTATATATTTGATTATGTGTATTTTATAAATTAATAACATGACAATAAACTACCTTGTCAACTTCACTGCATCAAGTTTTCTTTTAAATAGTACTGAAACCTTACATTAAAACTTGCGTACTTTTGCACAACTAACCTTAACTATTTACCTTATGACTAAAACTGGAACGAAAGTTCAAACTCCTACACGGAGAACAAATCCATTCAATTGGATGAAATCTCTAACATGGATGATGCTTGTTGCATCATTCCCGATGCAGTCTTTCGCATCGAATTCTGAAAATGCTGTGATTATGGCACCTGCTGCCGCTTCAGCAAACATTACCGGCAACCTTCGCATTTGTGTAGGCGGAACAACTCAACTTACCGCAAATACTAGCGGTTTTACAGGTTCTACATCTTTCACATGGCGTCGTAATGGTGTTTTTATGCCTGGGGCAACTACGGCTACAATCACTATCGACAATCCGGGTTCTTACACAGTTACTGTTTCAGGTGGTGGACAAACAGCTACTTCTGAGGCGGTGCAAGTTCAAGCATTCCGTTTGAAGTCGCTCGTGCAAAATGCATGTCCAGGCTCTACTGGTAATGTGAACTTGGTTCTTTTAGACAACCTTGGAACAGCTGATCAAATCACTTATTCTTGGAGCAATGGCTTCAACGGACAAGATTTGATGGGTGTTCCTTCAGGTCTTTACACTGTTAATGCTACTGATATCAATGGTTGCGTTGCCACTACTTCTGCATTGGTAAACAATACTATCGTTAACGTTAGCGCAGGTCAAGACGTTAGCATTTGTGCTGGTGGATCAGTTCAACTTAATGCATCTGGCGCAAGCAACTACATGTGGGCTCCAGCTGATGGTTTGAGCAGCGATTTCATCGCAAACCCAATGGCTAGTCCAACTTCTACAACTACTTACACGCTTACTGGTTATGTAAACAGTGGAGATTTAGTTACGAATGGCGATTTCAACCAACGCAATACTTCATTTTACTCTGATTATGCTTACGTAAATTCATTTGCTGTTGGTGGTTACTCAACAGGAACTGGCCTTTACCCTGAAGGTAAATATGCTGTTGTTCCAAATCGTAACGATTCGAATGTGACTAAATTTCACCCTGCTTTCAAAGGTGTTGGTCACAACCGCGGAAACGCTGCAGGAGAAAACGATGATTTCTACATGGCAATCAACGGTTCTTCAACTCAAGGACAAATCGTTTGGCAACAAACTGTTGAAGTGCTTCCAGGAACAAGCTATAACTTTACTACTTGGATTGCTTCTATCAACCTTGGAAACCTTTCACGTCTACGTTTCAAAATCAACAACGACGTATTGGGTAATCAAATCGTTGCTCCAAATACATTGAATACTTGGAATCAATTCTTTACTACTTGGAACTCAGGTTCAAACACTACTGCAACAATCAGCATCATCAACGATAACCTTATCCTTAGCGGTAACGATTTCGGTTTGGATGATATCTCTTTCTCAGTTGCTTGTATGGCTACTGATCAAGTTACTGTAACTGTACTTCCTGCATTAACTGGAAATTCAATTACTTGTCCTGCTGTAACTACTTTCTGTTTATCTGGTGATGCTGCTGAAATTGTAGGTTCAACTCCAACAGGTGGAAATGGATCATACACATATCAGTGGGAAGTAAGTGATGATAACCAAAACTTCTCTTCAATTGATGGCGCTACTTCTGCTAACTACAATCCAGTGGCAGTAAATGCTACAACTTATTTCCGTCGCAAGGCTATGAGCGGAGATTGTTCAATCATCAGCAATGTTTGTACTGTAACAATTCAAGGTTCTATTTCAAACAATGTATTAACTGCTCCTTCTCCAACTTCTTTCTGTGCTTCTGGAAATCCAGGAAACATTGTAGGAACTGAATTGAATAATGCAGGAACTGCAACCACTACCTACATGTGGGAATCTACTACAGATGGTAACGAATGGTTTATGATTGAAGGTGCAACTGCAGCTTCTTATGATCCTGCAACTATCAATACAACAACATCTTTCCGTCGTATTGCTAAAAGAGGAACTTGTAATTCAGGTGCAAGTAACGTGATTACTTTCACAGTTAATTCACCTCCTGTAGTTACTATTCCTGCTGCAACGGCTCGTTGTGGTGCTGGAATCCTTACGCTTGAAGCAAATGCAACTGGAACCATCAATTGGTTTGCTGCTGCACAAGGCGGACAATCATTGTTCACTGGTTCTGTTTACACTGTAACTGTTCCTTCAACTACTTCTTACTTCGTAGCTGCAACATCTAACGGTTGTACTTCAGCGCGTACCGAAGTTGTTGCAACAGTAAACAATGCACCTTCAATCACTTCTACTACTCCAGGTTTCACATGTGGAAATGGAAACGCTCAAGTATCTGCAGCAGCTTCTTCTGGAACTGTTAACTGGTATTTCGATGCTGCAGGAACTCAAATGATCGGCGCTGCTAATTCTATTTCAGTTCCTGTTACTGCTTCAACAAGTGTTTATGTTGGTGCTTCTGAAAACGGATGTGCTTCAGGTTTAACTCCAGTTGCAATTACAGTTGGTGAAAATACAACTGCAACTGTTGCTGCTACAGCTTGCGATACTTACACATGGGCGTTAAACGGTCAAACTTACACTACTTCTGGTGCTTATGCTTATGCATCAGAAAATGCTGCAGGTTGTACTTTAACAACTACTTTGAATTTGACAATCAACAACTCAGGTGCAGAAACTATCACTGCTACCATCCTTGCTGGTGAATCTTATTCATTCTTTGGTCAATCAATCACTACTGCAGGAACTTACACTAACAATGGCGTAGGTGCAAATGGTTGTCCTTTCGTTACTACTTTGATCCTTACTGTTGAAGAAGATAACAACAATGGTGGTCCAATTGCTTGTGGCGAAAACCAAATCGAAAACGGTAACTTCGAAGCTGGAAATGTTGATTTCACTTCTGATTTCACTTACAAAGTGAACAACCCAGCTGTGAATACCGAAATGATTCCAGAAAACACTTACAGTGTTGGTGAAAACGCAAATGCTTACCATCCACAATGGTCAGGTGTTGGCCGCTCTGGCAAATTCCTTATCTTGAACGGAAATACAGTGACCGAGAAAACAGTATGGGCGCAAGATGTGGTTGTTTCTAACGGTAGAGAATATGTATTTAACCTATTCGCTCAAAACATTTTCGCTACTGCACCTTCTTCAATGAAGTTCGTACTTACACCGAACGATTTTATTTCTCCTGCGGTTGTATTCGGTACTTACACAGCAACAACTGGATTGAATGGTTGGTCGGAAGTAAGTGCTGTATTGAATTCTACTTACACTGGTTCTGCTAAATTGAGCATCGTTTCTGATAACATTACTGCTTTCGGAAATGACTTCGGTATCGACGATATCTCTTTCATCGAAACTTGCCCAGTATCTTGCAGCCCAATTGAAGTAATTTCTTTCAACCAAGGCCCTGCTAGCGATTTGTTAAGCCCAGTTGCTGCTGAACGTTCGAATGCTAACGAAGCACTTGGTGCTCCAGAAAACAGCGATGCTGTTACTACTCCTGCTAACAACAATTTCGTTAGCCTTGGTTTTGGTGGTGAAATCGTGTTGAAATTCGGTTACCCAATTAAGAATGGTGCTGGAGATGATATCTTCGTAGTTGAAACGACTTTCAACAGCGCTAACGCTAACAACTGCAGCCGTTACCCTGAGAGAATCCGCGCTTACGCTTCACAAGACAATTGCAACTGGGTTTATCTTGGTGAAGGTTGTCAAGATACTTACTTCGATCTTCAAGGTTTGAATTGGG
Organism: Chitinophaga pinensis; assembly: GCA_945883545.1. Classification (GTDB taxonomy): domain Bacteria; phylum Bacteroidota; class Bacteroidia; order M30B66; family M30B66; genus CAMCXT01. The sequence goes on from CAMCXT010000005.1 coordinate 59,682, forward strand.
CACAGTATGTGAAAATTGTTGACATTTCTAACAACAATTCATTCAACGGCCTAGTTGATGCTTACGATCTTGATGGTATCATCTGCTTGCACGGTGAAGAAACCAACCCAACTGCAACTGAACTAGTTTTTGGTTCAGCTCAAGATGTTGTTATTTACGAACCAGGCTTGCGTAAAAACGGATCTGCAATCGTTGCGAACCGTCGTGTTGCTGAAAATGCACTTGGAAATCCTCAAAATACAAACACTGTAAACTTTGTATCTCTTGGATTCGGTGGTTCTTTAGTTGTTAAATTCGACTACGTAGTATTCGATGCAGCTGGTGCTGATATCCAATTGGTTGAAACATCTTACGGTAACCCATCTTGCGCTTCTTACCCTGAAAAAGCTCAGGTTGAAGGTTCACTTGATGGTAATACTTGGATCATGTTGAACAGCGAAATCTGCTTAGATGGTTTAATCGACGTTGCTGCTGCTGGTGCAATTCAATACCTACGTGTTACTGACCGCACTTTGGCTAGCACAATGGGTGGAACTGCTGATGCTTACGATGTTGATGGATTCGTAGTATTGAATGCTTGTGCTTCATCTCCTGCTCGTTTAGGTCAAATTGGTGATGACGTTCAAACTGCTGATGAAGTAGTTTCAACTTCTGCTTACCCTAATCCATTCGAGAATGAATTGCAAGTGAGCATCGCTACTGGCGATCAAGACAAAGTGGTAACACTTACAGTAATGAACAACCTTGGTCAAATTGTAATGGCTAAGCGTGTTAACGTTACACCTTCTAGCGAGACAATCGAAACACTTAATCTTGAAACTCTTCGTCGTGGAATTTACCTCCTAAACGTTGAAACTCAAAATTCAGTTGAAACGATCAAAATTGTTAAGCAATAATTAGAATCTCTAATTGATTTGAAAGGCAGCCCTCAAAAGGGGCTGCTTTTTTTTTGCGCAAAAGTCAAATAATCATTTTCCACCTTTCATCCCCGCACTGAAGTCCGAGACTAATGGCAATGTCCGTGATTTCTCATTGCAACCTCGGACTATAGTCCGAGGCTAATGATGCCCAAGGTTTTTCCTGTTCCCTCTGGACTTTAGTCCGAGGGTATTGATACTCGGTGACAAAGGGCTTCTGTGTTTCCTATCCCCCCGGACTGAAGTCCGGGGCTGCGCGCAAATTACGTGGGCTTCACCCGCATCCTCGGACTTTAGTCCGAGGATAGGACCCTCACCAACTCCTGCGTCAACGTCACTCTTGAAAACTTATCCACTCCACCTGTCGTTCCCGATTCACCCGATTTCCAACGCTCATAAAGCGACCAAACAGCTTTTTTCATGGCAACAGGATCACCAAATGGAACTACCTCTCCAGCTTTGCAATCACGGATTACCTCAGCAGCTTGCCCATCAGTAGGTCCAACCATTAATACCGGTCGGCCGGACGCCAAGTACTCGAACATTTTCCCAGTGAGCGTAGCTTTCGGAGAGAAAAAGCCCTTCTCCTCTGCCCCATAATTATTGATAGAAAGAAATAAAACAGCAGCACTTTTTTGTTCAGCTATAATATCTCCATGAGGCAAATAATCAATCCATTCGGTACGTGAATTGAGGCCTTCAACTTCGATGTTTTCTCGAATACTGATGTCATTTTTACCTATTAATCGAATTACACAATCATTCGAAAAGGCTTGATTTTCCTCGCACAATGATCTTATTGCTTGCCACAATTCTGGCTGATTTCTTCGGTTATTCAAACTGCCTGTGTGCACTATCGAGAATTTCCCATCATTTCGCAATTTATCGGCTGAAATTGCAAAATCATCTGGATCGAAACCGTTGGTAATCGTGTGAACAGGCGTTTTTGTTTTGGAAACAAATTCCTCACGCATAAAATCGCTCACCACAGTAATTACATCGGCTTCATCCAAAACTGCTTTTTCGAGTTTCGCATTTCTATTTGCCGCATAGGCACTCATCTTTAGATCACCCGCGAAATCGATATTCGTCCATGGATCTCGAAAATCTGCCAACCATGGAATATTTTTTTTGCGACGAATTTTCCGTGCAATTAAATGCATACTGTGCGGCGGACCCGTTGATACGATTGCATCGACGTTATTTGATTCCAACCAATTTAAAAGGAATTTTGCAGATGGTTTAATCCAAAAACAGCGTGCATCGGGAATAAAAATATTTCCGCGCAGCCAAAGCGACATTTCTTGCGCAAACGATTTCCCTTTTTTCTCTTGCAAAAATCCCGAAACAACACGCTCATTTCTCTTCTGTCCGATGAAGCGTTTGTACAACTGATAAGGCTCCCAGATTGGATGTTTAAGAATCTCAATGCCCTCAGGAACATCCTTTTCGAGCGAATTATCGAGCACAGGATATTCGGGATTTTCGGCTGTATACACGATCGGTTCCCATCCGAATTGGCGGAGATACTTCACGAACTTCAACCAACGTTGAACCCCAGCACCACCCGACGGCGGCCAATAATAAGTGAGGATAAGCACTTTCTTCACGCTACAAAGATGACATTCCGAAATTGATTAACAAGCGAAAAAGCAATAAAAATGAAGATTGTCATTTGATTTTAGGTTTCGCTATTGTAAGGCTTTTGTCGTGAGATAATGGATTCGAACAACAGACTTTCCCGACAGATTTTCGGGATACATCGTTAAACATATCAATCACGATCCAATTTTAGAATTGTTTTTTGATTGCGAATTCTTCGTAGAACTCTTAAATACTGTTTAACAAACAATTAATCATTAAAAACAATCATTTTCAAATTGTTTTTCTTTAAAAAACCTCTTATAAGCAAATCAGAGTCTGGATAAAAAATACTTTTTTTAACGTATTCTTTACATTCATTAAATGAATACAATGTGCTCGTTTGGTCAATATAGCCGCTACCATAATAGTGCCCATCTTCAACAACTACGATACTTTTTTCATCACTATTTTTCCCTTTATCAATAAGAATAAAGTTTTTATTTCTAAATATAATTTCCTCTATTATTTTATTTGCTCGCTTATTATACATTAAATGATCTTCTTCGTCAACACAAATACCTCTGCATTTTTTAAGCTGATGGTTAAAGCAAATGGAAGTATCCTTTGTAAGGTGACAGTATCTCAAGCAAAGTTCGTTGTTATCTACCCATCTCTCCAAAGTTTCGCGGGCACTTGAATGACTTGTAAAACAAAGAAGCGGGTTTTCAGAGTCTTCCAACAAACCAATTTTGAAATTGATAATACTATTCTCATCTGTATAATAATCAATGGTATGCGTATAGATATCTGCTTTGCGCATTCGATTGTATAGTGGTTTGTGTTTTTTAATTTCTTCTGATTCATGAAGTAAGGCAATAAGCTCGCTTCCTGTTTCAATAAAATCAACATTCATTAAATCATTCAACATTTTCTTGCCTTTATTTTCTTTGCTGTTAAAATGGCTTAAAGCCCTATTATACATGTTGATACTTTTACCTATGTAAACTATTTCTTGATCTTTGTTTAAAAAGTAATAAACCCCACATGTTTCAGGTAGTTTATTTAAAATATACTGTTTGATTTTGTCAATGCGCGTGGTCATTAATTCATCAACCCCTTGATTTCTATATTGAGGATTTGATGATTTTAAATCAAGTAACAGGTTAAATAATTTTGCTGTTGCTAAAGCATCTCCCTCAGCTCTGTGCCTACTTTCAATTTCGATACCAATACTTTCGCATAGTCTGCCTAGGCTGTATGATTGTTTACCAGGCATCAGTTTCCTGCTTAATCTAACAGTGCATAAAGTTTCTCGCTTGAATTTATAACCCAAACTGGCAAATTCTTCTTTTATAAATCCGTAATCAAAATTCACATTGTGCGCAACGAAAATTCTACCTTTTGTTAAATCGATTATCTTACTTGCAATTTCATGAAATCTTGGTGCATCTGCAACCATCTCATTGGATATGCCCGTTAATCGAGTGAAGCTTGGACCTATATAACACCCTGGATAATTAATGATGTGAACACTTCCGTTACTTGGAGGCCATCATGAAGAACAACACAAATCTCCGTTATTCGACTTTTTTCATAATCAAATTTACCTCCACAGGTCTCGATATCAATAATAGCAAACATTCATTCGCTTATTAACAGCACAATGGGTAAATAAAATATCTTTCAAACTGTATCATTTAACTGAAATCAAAGAAGCAACGATTTTAGCTTTATCCACTAAATCTTTAACATCCTCTTTCCCAAATGCCAGCGCAACGGCCATTCTTCTGTGAAGTCTCGTTGATGGTTTTCCGAATATTTTAAAGTCTGTATTGGGCAATATCGCTGCTTGCTCTAACCCTGAAAAAACAGGGGAATTGGTATTTTCACCCGTAGCTAAAATCACAGCACTCGCACCATTTTTCTCCAAGGTAATTTCGTGAATAGGGATTTCTAAAATAGCTCTTGCATGTAATTCAAACTCAGAGAAATTTTGTGTGTTTCCTAAAGTCACCATGCCTGTATCATGAGGGCGGGGTGATAATTCTGAAAAATAAACACCCTCTTTTGTTACAAAAAATTCAACACCCCAAAGACCAGTTCCTCCAAGAGCTTTTGTAATATCCGCCGCCATTTTTTTAGCTTCATTCAAATGATCGGGGTTCATCGGCATGGGCTGCCAACTTTCTTGATAATCTCCTCTTTCTTGTCTGTGCCCAATGGGAGGGCAAAAAAGAGTTTCGCCATTTTTTTGAGTAACAGTTAATAGGGTAATTTCATAGTCAAAATCGATAAATCCTTCCACAATTACCTCTAATAAATCTCCACGAGAACCTTCGAGCGCATATTTCCATGCTTTTTCGATATCTCCTTCTGTTTTAATTACGGATTGTCCTTTCCCAGAACTCGACATTAAAGGTTTTACAACGCAAGGGATTCCAGTAACTTTTACACCTTCTACTAGTTCCTCATAAGAAGAAGCATATCTATAAGTTGCGGTTCTAACACCTAATTCTATAGCAGCTAAATCACGAATAGCTTTGCGATTCATGGTAAAATTTGCCGCTTTTGCGCTTGGAACAACCTTGATTCCTTGCTTTTCATAATCAAAAAATCGCTCCGTACGAATTGCTTCAATCTCCGGAACAATGATATCGGGTTGATGTTTCGCAACAAGTGCATCTAATAGAGCACCATTCAACATATCAATTACCTCAAATTCCTGAGAAACTTGCATTGCAGGTGCATTTGCATAGCTATCAACAGCAATTACATGTTGTCCTAAACGTTGACAAGCAATGACGAATTCTTTACCAAGTTCTCCCGATCCTAAGAGCATTATTTTCTTTCTCATACAGCAAAAATAAAAGAAGTATCCTAAAATAAACAGAATATAATTTTATGCTTGATTGTATTGAAAAAACGGGACACATGAGGAATCCAAAAACCAATCTTCAAACAAGCCCATACCTTCTAGAGGCCATTTTTACGGAGGCCTATCTCCGGCTATCCGCTGTAGGTTGGTTCCGCAAGCTACACCAACGCTACACGCTTCTATCCGGGGCAGGGCAGGAAAACTGATTGAAGTATTTAGGAACAATTGAGCATTTCAATCATTCGAATTCTATGATCTATCAAATATTCACTATTCACACTTTCTAGATATCAAAATTACATGATTAATTCTACCGTTATATCTAGCTTACAAATCAATTAAAAAACTGAAATGAATCTGCTGTCTCATTTTCTTATTCAGGCAGAGTGAGCATACTCATCTAGTTTTTATTTTTAATGCACTGTATAATTGAATTTGATAATTATATTTCCGTTGGTAATAGAGATTACATTAGAGCCACCTTGATTTACAGGATTAAATGTTCCTGTGGCAATTGTTTCAGCAGAACTAAGCAAATCATCATCAATGAATTGGTATTTCCATTCTTCATTAGTAAATTGAATGCTACTTGTAGGCGTTAAAGTTACTGCCGATTGATCATATTGTAAATCGGTAGAAAAATCATACCCAGAACTTGTGCTTTTTCCGAAATTCATCCTTAAATCCGGACCTGTTCCATCAATATCCCAAGGATCACCATTCGGATTGTTGGTCGAAACGCCTGAAATATCAATCGTTGAAGAGTATCGGAAAACACAACCTGAATTTTTATCGGCTTCAGAATCATAATTGTTAGCATTGGTGTCTGTGCAACCCTCTTTATTATCGCACCCAACAAGGCCTAAAAGCGCAGCAGCGAAAATGACTAGTACTAATTTACTTTTCTTCATCTTTTTAAATTTCTTTAATGATTAATTATTTTACAAAATTAGACTCAATTTAATTCTTGATAATTACACGATTATTTTATTAAATTATAAAATCCTCATATTTAATTCGCAGCCAAATGAAATCCGAACCTCTGCAAAATTCGTTTCCGATTTACATTCTCCTTGCTGTTAAATATCCATTCTCCTTACCGCTATGAAAAACGCATCCTCTACCCTAGCCCTTGCTTTTATCCTAGTAGCCGGATTGGCAATTCTTAGCGCAGGTTGTGGCAGTAATACTTCAGCTTCTAACGAAGAAAGCGAAAGCCTGCAAACCGAAGCACAAAACGAGGAACCAAACGAACAATCAACAGGATCAAAGTTACTGGTGTTGATTCCAGGTGAACTGGAAATAGGAATTCCTGAAGGGGTGAATGAAAAAGAACACAAAAAAGGAGCTTCAGAAGATAGTCTGTTTTTTGAGCTTGAAATGGGCGTTAACCCAATGGATCTTGAATTTGGCATGATTAAAAACTCCGATGAAAACCTCAGCCTCGAACAAATGGAGGAACAATCCCTTTTCATAAGCGATGAAGGAAAAACATACGAGCATGAATCGGGGAAAAAGTATCGCTCACAATGGTATGCATTGCCCTATGTAATGGAAAGAAAATTCCGACTAACGACTTATAAAGATGACAATGATTATTCGACCTTAGAAGATGATGCAAAAGCAAATGGAAATGCTGGGTTGCAGGAAAATCAAACATTATCGGCCAATACGAACCGATACGACATACGATTCATTACCCAAGAAGCTGGGAAGCCTCGCGCTTTTGTGATTGTGCTAAACTTAACAGTAGGATGTTAAATTAAAACTGAGAGTTGAAAATTAAATAACCTCCAATTAAGCTTCCAACAAACCTGCAATCTCAAACTTCTGCATTTTCATAAAGGTTTCAACCACCTTGTCGCGCTTCGATGGATCAGCCATGAGTTGAGGGAGTATTGATGGAATAATTTGCCATGAAACACCATAACGGTCAACCAACCAGCCACACATTTGGTATTGTCCACCAGAACCAAGTTCTGACCAGAAATGATCGATCTGTTCCTGCGTATCGCATTCTACAACAAAGCTGTTTCCGGGTCCGAACTGAAAATCATGATGCTCTGTGCTACTCATCGAATTAAAGATGTAGTCATGAAGCTTAAACTGAGCAAAAAGCAAGGCTCCATCAGGCATGCCGGCTTGTGGAGGATGCGGTGCTTCCATTAAAATCATCGAAGGTTCGAAAATTCGCGTGTAATGCCATACTGCTTCTGCTACAACATGACCTTGTGGCTGTGAAAACAACAAGGCTGGAACAATCTTTTGGGCAGATCGAATCGGATCAACATCCAATTGCCAACTCACCCCAAATTGATCTATCACCCAAGCATAGCGGCGCGTCCACGGATAAGATCCGATTGGCATCAAAATAGATCCATTGGCAGTAAATGCAGCATACACGCGCTCGATTTCTTCATCAGAGCCACAATACACAAAGTATGAAATGGCGGCATTTGCATGATACATAGGCCCACCATTGAGCAACATCATTTTTGTACCACGAATAGAAAGTGAAACCACCATCGGATTCTCACTTAACCGCTCTGCATCAGGAAAAACTTCTTGGTAAAACGCAGCAGCTTGTTCTGCTTGATTGTTGAACCAAATACAAGGATAAATTGAAAGCATAATGCAAAAAGAAGTTTATTTTTTACTGAATAACAAGCTTGGAAACAAATTGCTTTTTATCCATTGTGTAAATTAGAAAATAAACCCCTGGGGAATAATTTAAAGGAATAAGTTCTATTTCGTCTTTATTTATAATGCTAAAAGAAAACTCGAACCGTTGACCAAGCGCAGAATAAAGCTTTATTCTACTAATATCAATTGAAGATCCTTTGAGCGTTAACTTTCCAAAGCTTGGATTGGGAAAAATATCAAAAACAGTGTTTAGTTGATAATCGCCAATATTAACGGTTGTAAAATCAATACAAACAGAAGTATCGGAACAAGCTTCATTGCTAACAATTACTGCAAAGCTTCCTGCTGAAGACACTTCAAAAAATTGATTATTCTCCTCTAAAATCGGCTGTTCTAACAAGCAATCATACCATTGATAAGATGCGTTCTCTTGAGCAGCACTAAGCAATGTGCCGTTCTCAATTACCAGTAAAGACGGAGTATTATATATTGTTAAATTAATTGTAATTAAACTGTCGCATCCTGCTTCATTAATTAGCTCTTGGGTGTATGTTCCGGAAGAAGTATAGTTTTGTCCATTAAATTCAAAGCTCTCACAAGAACTTGCATTCACCTCAAACGCAGAGGAGAGATTAATCACTAAATTTAATGTAATCAGGCTATCACATCCAGAAGCATTAGTAACTGTTTGTAAATACTGTCCAGAAGCTGAATACACTTGACCGTTCAAGGTAAATGAATTACAAGCTGTCTCATTGATTACAGAATAAGTTGTATCACAAGGATCACCAGCACCTAAACGAAAAATGAAACCATCATTATCTCCAATATTCTCTAAAATGAATGAACTTCCTCCAGGCTGAATATCTAAATCATTTGAGAAATAACCAGCTAAAGAAACATTTCCCTGATAAACTTCCACAGCATAGCCAAACTTTATACCTGTACCATCAAAATTTGTGGCATAATTATAAGTTCCATCGTCCATTAAAGCAGCATAATATAAATTGTTTGCTACAGTTGTTCCAAGAACGCCTTGGTTGCCGAAAGGATCAAAATTAATTGTATCAGAAAAAATTCCAGTAAAATAAACAATATCATTATTTAATTCCAGATCGAATAAATAATCAAAACCAATATCGCCAAATGTATGCACCCATTCAACTTCAGGAAGGCCAGTAACTGAATTTTCGGTAGAATTAAATTTCATGACAAAAATATCACTGTTTCCATTAGAAGATACTTGTTCAACTTCTGGATTGGGATCGATATCGAAATTGCTGTTGAAGTATCCTCCTAAGTAAATATTGTTTTCTTGATCTATCTCGATATCAGTTAACAAATCTGCCTGGGTTCCACCAAACTGCATTGCCCAAACAAAATCTCCAGATGGTGTTAATTTAATGAGTAAGCCATCATTATTTCCAGCACTTGTCATGTTAAATGTTGAAACTCCCGGATCAGCGTCTATGCTACCTTGAAAAAGCCCGCCAGCATAAACATTGTTCTCTGAATCGAAGGCCAACATTCTGCCGTAAGCATTTGAAGCTCCATCAACTTGTTTAGCCCAAATGAGATTCCCATTAGAAGCTGAATAACCGGCTATAAATAAATCTCTATTTAATGCAGTAAAACTTGTTACTCCATTTCCTGGATCAAAATCGGCAGTTCCCCTAAATTGCCCACATACAAATGGATTTCCGTCATTTGAAAGTAAAATACTATAACACAAATCTTCTGCTCCTCCTCCAATTGATTGCGACCAAATTGGTTGACCTAATGCATTGTACCGAACAATAAAAATATCCTTATCACCGGCTGAAACTAAATTACTTACTGCACCTGAAGGATCAATATCCATAGTTCCTTCAAAATCACCTGTAACATAAATGGAACCATCCGAAGCCAAAACAATATCTCTAGCAACATCATTTCCTGTTCCTCCAAATGTAATTTGAAGCAATAATTCTCCGGAAGGACTGTACTTAGCAAGGAATGCATCTGTAGCTCCGTTTGAAGCGAATTCTCCGGAAGTCTCATCAAAAACAGCAGATCCTTCAAAATTTCCACAAACATATAAATTACCAGAAGCATCAGTCGCCATTGCATTAACAACATCATCTCCCCCATCACGATCTTGAAATGCTTGAATTAATTCAGGTGTGCTCGATGTTGTTTGATAAGAAGCATAAAATGAGGTCTGACTATCAGCAACTCGAATTTCATCACTCGAACTTGGATCGAAATCAACAGAATTGGCGAACAAACCAGCAAAGAATACGCTATTGGTAGATATTAAAGTTGCATTTGCAAAATCATATCCGGTACCACCAACACAAACTGAATTAATATAATTTCCATTGTCGGAAAAAACAGATACAAATGCATCAGTTCCTCCTATCGCCGTTTTCAAATCGACACCACTTTGAGGATTAAAATCCACAATCCCATTGTAACCTCCTGATACAGAAACTCTTCCTTGATTATTAATGGAAACCGATTGAACTTCATCAGCTCCTATTCCTCCCCATGTTCTTACCCAAGTCAAGCCACCATTAGATGTATAGGAAGCTAAAAAAGCGTCATCATTTCCGACAGAGGTCACTTCACTAGTTTCAAATGCTAAATCAAAATCAACTGTTGCATTAAAAAAACCTCCAACAAAAATTTGATTGTCTTCGTCAACAACCAGAGAATTGATTCTATCTTCTCCTGTTCCACCTATACTTCCAGACCAAACATATTCACCATCAGAAGTATAACAACCAAGAAAAGCATCATAATTATTGTTGTGAGAAATTGGAACAAAATCATTTCCAGGGTCGGCATCAAAATCCCCCTGGAAAATTGCTCCAAGTACGATTGAATTATTTAATAAAATTCCAATTGATTGTCCATTATTTGGTCCTGATGAAGATAAAATAAATGCCCAAATTAATTGACCACTAGCGCTGTATTTAGCTAGAAAAATAGTATTAAAACCTGCAGTCAAATTGAATGTCGAACTGGATGGGTCAAAGTCACAAATGCCACTAACATTGCCGGTAACAACTAAATTCCCTTCGTAGTCAACTTCTACTTGTTGGACATTATCAACGCTTGCACCTCCAATTTGAAATGCTGAAATAAAATTGCCGTTGTTGTTATACTTTGCGATAAACCCATCAGAATTTGAAGAAACTATAGCACTTAACTCGCTTACTCCGCTTCCAGGATCAAAATCAATTGTATTTAAAAAATTACCTCCAAGATAAACATTTCCATCCGTATCAAGTGAAATAGAATTTGCATTATCAGTGTTATTAGAACCAATAGAGTGAGCCCAAACCAATTGACCATTAGGACTATACTTTGCGAACCAAATATCATCTCCTCCAGAACTTGAAAGCAAATGAACTCCCATACTTGGATCTGCATCAAACACATTACGAAAAACACCACAAACGTAAATGTTCCCAGAACCATCAGCGACAATGTCATTGACTTTATCGTTTCCACCTGGCCCATCACCGATAGCAATACCCCATTGTGCTTGAGGTGTCTGTGCTTTGAATATACCAGATAAAAACATCAATATAACGGTTACAAATGTATGGCTGAACTTCATATTTCAATGATTTTTAATGCATGTAAATATATAAAACCGATTGATGCCTATTGTTAATTTATTGTAAAAGCAGTCTCTTGCCTTACTTAAGCAAGTTAATGATGTACAACAACTATTACTATAAATTTTGAATACTATGACGCATAATAAATCTTAAGCAACTATTTTTAATCAATTGACAAATAATACACTTCCCTAGAATACACTTCTTCTGTATACGGAATAAATAATTTCACAATTTCACCTGCCCTCTTCTATAACAAAAACTGCTAAATACTTTATTTACATCAATAAAAAAGCCGTTCCAAAGATAGAACGGCTCGAGACATTAAAACTGTTTTTGTATTTTAATCTAATGTGACTGAATTTGTGAAACAACAGTTGGGAAATCAAAATAATCCCAATCCTCCGCGACTTTTTTATATTTAAACCTCCTCATGATCATTCCTTCAAACTTCAGTCTTGCACCACTTGCAGGGTAACCCAAAAACTCCCCTTGGTGGATGCCCTCAAAATTGAAACGAATTACCAATCGGTCTCCTTCCCCAATTATATCGATTATTTCAGATTTCAAATCGGGAATAGCTGCATGAAAACCTTTAATGACTTCGACGAAACCTTTGGGTGTTTAAGCAGTCATACCAGCCAAGCCATGATAAATGTAATCTGCCGTCAAGTGTTCTTCAATTGCAGCGTTATCCTTGATATTCTCAATTTCAATTGCATCATATTTCATATAATTGTGTGCACCTGATTTGTAAGGAAAATCGATATATAAATTTGACTTACCATCGCTTAAATAGAGTCCACAATTGCCAATAAATTTAATTTTAATTTCACTTGTTTGGCTATGTACAAAGTTTGAAATAGTAAGAATTGAGATAACCAGTAACCATATTCTGTAAAAGCTTGTCATGTATTTTAGATTTCAATTTTGTGAATTTATTGTAGGATGTGGGGAATACTGCTTTCTACAATCCTCCTCTTTTCGCAGCAAGAGTTTACGATTACCAATGTATTACACTAAACGCAAACCTCCAAAAAAATTAGTAAATGGTAGAACCATCAATGCCCTAGTTGAGCAAAACCGTTGTTAGCGGATGTCACCTATCCTCAGAAAGGCTTCTGGAGTCATTACTGACAAACTACTTTCTTTAAAATCTTTTACGTTCCTTGTCACAATTACTTTTATCTCTTTGTCATTCTGCGCTGAAAAATTCTGAATTGCATCTTCAAAATCCTTGAATTCAGAATTTAAAGCTTCTAATAACGTCGCTTTATTAATTTTCGCTATATCGAGTATATTGATTAACATTTTTAAATTCTCAATTACCTTCTCGTGTTTTGCAGTTTTTCTCAAAAGATAGTACACATTACTCACAATCACGGGTGTAACAAAACCAGCCACAATCTTCTTTTCACATAGCATCAAAAGTTTAGTAGCATTATCAGAATATGGCTTTCTATCAAAAAAGAAGTCAAGTATTACATCTGTATCAATTAAGATCTTGTTCATTATCATAGATACTTTTTGGTTAAGCTATCTGTAAGTTCTTTTTTGTAATCAAAATTCTTAGGAAACTTAAATGATCCACGCAATTGTTTTATTGTAGAACTGGAATCGTCTTCATCAATCTCATTTTCATTGGTCAAAGCCCTAAGATAATTCTCGATTAAGTCAGAAAGGCTTCTCTCTCGTTCTCGTGCATATCGTTTAGCCTTTTCGATTACTGATTGCTCAATTGTAAGTGTGAGTTTCGTATTCATGATGTACGCTTTCAACAAAGGTAAGAATATTTTCAATTGACACGTGTAAAATCAATAAAGTACATACGTGTAACTCTTTGGTAATTTCCGCTAACTATCGATAAGTCTAAAATTAACCACTTTCTCAAACATAAACACCACCATCTATAAAACAAAAGTCTCTACAACATTTCTTACTAAAACACAGGTTAATGATACGTTCTACATAGTCTCCCCTAACCATGAGCGACAACTCCAAATAAGAATCTTACATTTTCTCGTTTAACAACATCAAGGTTCGGCCATCATATAGACTTGCTTAGATAAGAAGGTAATATTTATTTATTCAATTAATTTCCCCCGATACTTTTTTCATGACAAAAACTACCTCAAAAAGTCTAAGAAAATGTAATGCTTCCTCGCGCTCTTCCAAACACCAAGAAAGACTTACAAACTATCACGTAGGATTTTATAGTCTTTCTAAGCGTTTGGAATTCACTCCTTCGCTCCATCGTATTTTCCGGAGCCTCCGCGCTTGAGATCGCGATAAAAGTGATGCATTTCGCTTGTGAGTGGTCATATTCAGATCTATCCAATTCGTCCTTACTGCCCTTCTTTCCCCGATACTTTTTTCATGACAAAAAAGTACCCAAAAAGTCTAGGAAAATGCAATGCTTCCAACGCGCTTTTCCATGGCCAACGCGCTTTGGATCGCGGTTGGGTGAGGCTGTATGACTCAGTGAGTGTGTTTCCATGACGGATAATTGTGATACGTAATTTCACAAGTGCCATACTGAGCAACTGCATAAGCCTTCACGATATAACCATTAATTCTTATTGTGAATCATATAAATTATAACGAGTATTGCCGCTAAAATGATTGTTTTTGAAGGATGTTATGCAGCAACTTTGAATGCCTGATTTACACAAGAAACATCCTTAAAAAACAAGAATTTCATTTTTCAATTTGAAGGCAGAATTCTCCTTAAATCTTAAATTCATTGGGCAAAATGACTCTCCTCATAAAACTTTGCTTCATCTGCATATTTTCTTTGAGCCTAACATCTTTGATTGCTCAAAAAGACAAACAAGTCAACCGATCTAGCGCAAACTCCGCTTCTGCGATTGAATGGTACAAAATACTCCATCAAAATCCAGAATTGAGCACTTTTGAGGATTCTACTGCTAAATTCCTCAAATCGAAACTGAGTAAAATTGGCTATACCATTATCGATTCTCTCGGCTACCACAGCTTTGCGGCAGTGCTCAAAAATGGTGAAGGTCCTACCCTACTCTATCGAACCGATATGGATGCGCTTCCCATTAAAGAGGCAACCGGGTGGACGTTTTCAAGCACCAAGACTGTTCAAAAAGACCAAGTTGAGACGCCTGTAATGCATGCTTGTGGTCACGACATCCACATGGCCACATGGCTGAATGTGGCGCAAACGATGGTGAATCAGCGCAAGAAATGGAATGGCACCTTGGTCTTGTTGGCGCAATCGGCCGAAGAGATTGGCAGAGGTGCGAAAGAAGTGATGGCATCTGCTGCTTGGAAACAAATCCCACAACCTTCCCACCAACTTGCATTTCATGTAAGTGCGAATTTAGAGGTGGGTGAACTCGGACTCTGCGATGGTTATTCGATGGCTGCTGTGGATATGATGAACATCACCATTTACGGACAAGGTGGACATGGAGCAGAACCCTACAAAGCCATTGATCCGGTGCTGATTTCAGCACAATTCATCACACAAATCCAATCGATTGTGAGCAGAAACCTGCCACCGAACGATCCTGCAGTTGTTACAGTTGGCGCCATTCAAGGTGGTACTGTTGGAAATGTAATTCCGAATGAAGTGCTATTGAAATTAACCATTCGAACGTATTCAACCGAAAGCAGAGCCTTGGTGATGAAGAGGATTAAAGAAATTGGCGATCATTTGGCGATGGCAGCAGGAATGCCTGAAAACAGATTGCCTAAATACGATTTGTTGGATATGTCGATCCCTCCGGTGTACAATTCCGAAAAAATAGGCAAGGAAATCAATGCCTGTTTAAGCAATAAATTCTCCTTGGTAAAAATACCGCCCACTATGATTGGGGAAGATTTCGGGATTTACAGTGGAGGCAATAAAATACCCAGTTATTTAATTTGGCTTGGTGTATTGAGCAAAGCGCAAAAAGAGGCTTATAAAAATGATGCATTGGGCATACCGTCATTGCACAGTTCTAGATTTTCGCCCGACTTTGAAAATACGATCCCTAGAGGAACAGAAGCCATGTCGACTTTATTGATTCATTTATTCAACAAGAATTAAAAAGCTAAACTTTGCATTTCGGCAATTAAGTTTCGAAGAGTTTTAAATACTGGTTATTGGGCAGAACTTGAAGGCTGGAATTCTGGTCTTGACAACACTGAATTGTTTTGGCAAACCGATCCGGAAGGGTTTTCTTGTTGCTCTATTGAAATGAATTTGATTGGTGGAGTGTCCATGGTTTCCTATTCGGGCAATTTCGGATTTGCGAGATTTTTCATCGTTTCAGCAGAATATACATGCGGGAATAGGCAAAGCGTTCTGGTATAAAAGAAATAGCAATTAATTCATTTTATTGAACGGCTTCCAACTGCTTTGCATGCTGCTCTGTTTGATGTTGATTGAAATTATCCCATCGCGGAGCTTCTTCACTTTTTTCGTAAAAGAATGATTTCAAATATTCACTGCTGTCAATGTGCGTTTCATGCAACAAATGAAGGATTTGGAAAAAGAACTCATCCAATCGATTCGAACCGTTTATTGAATCACGTTTGCTCATCGGGATTTGAAGCAGATTCATGATTACGCTTTTTTCTTCTTCGCTTATTTCTGATTTAAAACCTTGGGTAAGCGATTTGAAAACGAGATTATTCCAAATTACATTGTTTGAAGCCCAATCAACTTCATCGATATGCTGCGCATGCTCTGAAATTAGAACGATTGAGTGCAATACTTCTGGCAGATAATCGGCAGGAAATTCATCGAAGCTTCTAAATTCGTATCCGCTTTGATAGAGTTTTTCTCTATTAAAATCGAGTCCAACGTCCGATAGAAGTTCATAGCTCAATTCAGATTCTATGCGGTCTCTCCACCAAATATTGTCATCTTTTTTGAATGCCAACAACTTGCGAAATTCTTCTACAGGGTAAGTGAGTACTTTGCCTTTTGGCATTGATTTATGGTAGGTACCTACTCCGGTGTAACGCGACATTGCATTGCGCATAGAACCACCAGCGAATTTTTCTTCCATTCCGAATTTCTCACTTATAACCGACATAATATCGGGACTGCCTAGCGTTGCAATAAATAAAGGCTCGAACCATTGCAACAGATAAATTGCTTTGTGATGAGCAATATCGAATTCTGCATAATCAACAATCCGGCTGTCTTCGGTTAATGTCGGTAAGGTGATGTGAAAATGAAAGGTACCGTTGTTAAAGAGTACCAAGTTTTTCTGATTCGACATGAACATGTTTATACCGATGTTGTATTCGGGATAAGTTAAGTTTCCAGGAAGAATTTTTGTTTCGTTGAGCTTTTCAAGAAAAAGTTTTTTAGTCGCTTTTAATTCATTGAAAGACTCTTGAATGGTTCGGTTCTCATAGTATTTCGTAACAAATTCAATGGTGTCTCCGTCGAAAATAATAGATCCCATAGGATTGTTCTTTTGCGTGAGCATGCTTTGAATTTGGTGCGGTTGTTTTTCAAGAAATAATTCAAGAATTGATTTTCCTGAATATTCTGGATTGTCTAGTAGTGGCGGTGCCGATTGTATTGTTTTGTGTTGAAAATGAACGTCGAGTTTCTCCAAGGAATGACTATTCATCATTTGGCTCACAATATAGTTCTGGTTTTTATTGAAAGCACGGGCCAAAACCTTTTCTAAACAACCTTCTTTGTAGCATTTAAGATAATCGAGGCTGTAGCGTTCTTGGCCCATTTTTTCTCGAATGAACTGTCCAGAGACGATTAGCGATTCTTCGAATTGCAAATACGTTTCGTTTTCTAACCCAATCCCCCAATAATGTTTTTTGATTGGATTATTTTTCATTCTTGTTTGTTGTTAATGTTAATTTAAAATGCTTGAATTTTCCACTGAGAGATGAAGAGCGTTGATTGACCATTATTCGTGGTAGTATAAAACAAAAGACGAATAGCGATTGTGGTTCCACCAGTCTCGTCTTATGCGAACGAAATAATTGTAATTCAATTTTCCAGCTTGAGACTGAAGGGGATAGAGCACTTCATCGTTTTCTCGAAATGCTTTTTTCTTTTCGGTTTCTGGCACAATTGGAACAATATGTCCCGAAAGTCCTACGATTTTTCTCTTCGCACAAATAATTCCTACACCACCTTCGTTAGTTACTTTATTTTGAATTTCAGTAAGGCTGTTCATTTTCTTCCATCCAAAACAATCTCCCCAATTCCCAAACCAATCATGAATGGCGCTTGAATAAATAGGCTGAACAGTTTTGTTGAAAATAGCTTGAACATCTTCACCATTCTGAAGCTTCTGTATTGCCTCATCTGTCCACCAAACGGTTGGAAGATACACTCTTGCAAAATAACAATAATCGAAAGAGTAAACATTGCAATACGTATCCTCTGGAGTGCGCTGATAACGAATACTATGCTTTACATCTAGCTTTTTTATTATACTGTGAAGACTTCTCTTCTTCGATTCAACACTACTTAAATTTCGGTATGGAATAGTTTCATCGGGCATAGGATGAAATTTTTCTCGGACAGAATCTAAATTAGACTGTTTACTTGGCAACAACTCGGCTGGTTTTATAGCCTTGACCTTCGAGACAACTTCAAATTTTGAAACTATGCTTTTAGTTTCTTTAACTTCTTTCATCAGGTAAGTTTTGACGAAAGTAGTTATAAAATTTGGGAGCATAATAAATTACAACTCAAGTGTATTTTTGGGGACAGCCTACACTATTCTTTTCCTCGTGAATGGCCATTAAAACGACAGGGACCATTCTTAAAACCTTCTCACTTTCAAAAGCTATGAAAAACCTCACCTTTACACAGTTTTCATTCCTGTTGGCAGGCTTGATCTAGTTTAGCACAGGCTGTGATAGCAATGCAAAAAATAAATTCAGTTTGAATGTAGATAAATATCAATCACATCAAAAGCAAAAAATTACTTTTTGCATTCAATCACAAAGACCCCAAAACGTTTTTCGACAAGATTAGTCTTGAATTTTGACCAATGAATTCTTTAATCTAGATTTTTGATTTATATTTACAGTCTAAACAAACATGATATTATTTAGATGAAACTAAATTTCTTAACCCTGCTTTTGCCATTATTTATCTTCTCTGGCTTTCCTAAACCGATTAATAATGACGCCCCTCAGGACATAAAGTGGTTTATCTGTAACCATTGCTGCAAAACGAAAAAAGCAGCGGACGCACCATGGGAAAATGGATGTCGCCAGAATAGCAGCGGAATGCATAATTATCAGTTTTGCGGCAAAGCCGGAGATTACAATTATACCTGCCGTAAATGTGATGCTGAAGTATACCTCACTAGTTCACAAAGCCCTACAGCTAGTAAATGTTGTGCAACTGGAAGTACACATTCTTGGTACAATAGATAACAAATCCCTTTCCATGGATACATGTACTCATAAATTTTAAATAAATACAAATTACTTCAGCAAAATGAAAAAACTATTATTGATTGCCTTTTTAAGTATTGGCTTTTTGCCCAAAGCGTCAATTGCTCAATATTTTAACGACAACAGTGATGTTGTTACCTACATGGAAAATAAAACATTCCACAATCCTGATAATGGGATGTCTGTAGAATTGCAGTATCTCTCTGCATACAATACCTATGCATTGGTCATGACGAATAGATTTGGCAATACCTTTAACTTTATCAATGTTGAAGTAGCTACTTATAGCTCATTTGCTGATTTAAGTGCGATGAGAGTAGATGATGGATCAACTATGCAACTAAGACTTTACAGAGGAAGATTGGTTGTTGGAGCTGGAGAGGCAGAAGAGATAACGTTCTATTTGAAATAATCAATACCAAAAAAAGAGTCCATCAATTTTGCCAATATTTTTTGGATGCGGATTATAAAGCTAAGAAAATTCATCATAATCTTAATTTACATACTATTCAATTCTTGTGTTGAGAATGAGGAGTTAAATACAAAAAGTATTTCAACAAATTCAAAACCGTTAGAAAAGAATAGAAAACTAAATCAAGATAAAGATCCAAATAACAAAAGCATTTACATTTTACCCCTTGGCAATGTTCCTATTGAGCAGTTGAAGTTTGTGCAGGCTAGCATTGCAGGATTCTTTGGCTATACTGTTTTGCTAGAGAATAAGGTGAGTCTGAGCCCTGATTTGAAAAATAAGCCACCTGGCCGTTATGTTGCTAACAAGATTTTAGCAAAGTTTAATACAACCAAGAACAGACTTATTCTTACCAACGTCGACATCGTTACGCATGATAAAAAACGCAACGTGAAAGAATGGGGTGTATTAGGTCTTGGCTACAGGCCTGGTAATACATGTGTTGTTTCAACATTTAGAATGAATAAAGCCAAGGTAAAAGTAAGCCATGGGAAGTTTCTAGAGCGCTTGGAAAAAGTGTGTATTCATGAAGTTGGGCACAACCTCGGACTTCCACACTGCACAAGAAACGACAAGTGTTTAATGAACGATGCCAATGGTACTATTGCTCAAGTTGATAAAGAAACATTGAGTTTCTGCGATTATTGCCGATCAAAAATACCGAAGTTGAAAAAGTGATTTAAAATATAAATGAATTAAATCATCGCATCTTTTGAGAAGTTCTATCTTCAGAATGAAATTTGGGCTTGTATTGGGCAAATTATTTCGAAATAAATTGCTAGTTTATTTACATATATTTTTTTGCCAAGAATAATTCTCGAACAGCGCTGAATCAATGATAGCAAAACAAAACCGAGATTTCCTTAAAAATGGGAATCTCGGTTTTGCATTTATTCTAATTCAACAATATACAACGCGCAATTAGGAAACCTTCACTGGCATTGAACCAAGAACATTTCCACGCTCATCGCTCACTGCCACAGTATAATCGCCCAAAGCATAACCAACTACTCGCAAATTAATAGGCAGTTCTACTAAGCCTGCAGGTTGATCGAGATGCACTTCGATCAATTCTACTTGTTTGCCTTGTGCATCAAGGACTTGTACATGAAGATCTGAACGAGCTTCAAGTTTCAACTTCAAGTTGCCTTCAATTTCATCAGGTCGACCAGAAAATTCGAGTTCATCACCTGTTTGCGCTGGTGAATATTTAATCCTGTAGGTTGGCATTTTGAGGCCCTCCTTATTACAAATGAACTGCTGTACCTTTTGGATGTTCTTCATATCAACATCATAAGAACAAACTGATGCTAACTGATGCTTATTGGTGTAAAACCAAATCACTTGCTGATATAAGCTGTTGCCAACAATTCTATTTTTATCCATCATTTGAAGCACAGCAGATAAATTTGCAGGTCCCATTTCTGTTTTATTAAATTTCTGATCTACCATTGGACATCTAGCAGATGAATTTCCGCAAAAAGCTTGCAATGGGACCTCGCGTTCTTCTCCAGGATCAAGCTCTATTGCAACAGGTCGAGAAATTACTAATGGCTGCACAGTTGGACTATTATAGAATAATCTTCCGGCTTCAAGATTAACCCTCGTTTGCCGGCTCAACAAATTCTTGATTTTGAGCAGCATACGACGTGGCCCAGGGATGGCAACCACTTCATATTTAACTTCATTTCTTTTCACTGCCTCGCCGAAAGAGCGGGCGTTAACATCCATCAATCCTACTACCAATAGCAGCAGACTGAAAACGAATTGCTTGTTTTTCATGGTTGGTTTTATTTATTTGTGAATAGAGCTGATTGAAATTCTATCGTTTTACCTGGCTTTATTTCAAGCCTTCTTGGTTCGCCAGCATTAGGAGTTTCATCGATGCGTGTTAGTGCGCCACATAGGTATTTCGCAGTCTTTGTGCTTCCAGCTTCATTCCATGTAACTTCCAATACAGCATCAAACTGCAATGGACCGAAAGAGAGTTCAAGTTCGTTTGAACCTTTACCTTCCCCAAAAACAGCATAAGCAGGAGATTGCTGAATTAATCTCACATTTTTGATAGTACACTTTGAAGGCAAAGTGACAAGTACACGTTTCTCCACAGAAACCGGCGCGTCGAGAAAAGCATAAACACCCGGACAAGTAACCATTGCATTGTAAATAGTGTTATTGTTATCGTTAGTTTTTTCCAGCACTGAAGATTTTTTCCAGCACCTGTGAATCGGATTCCAACAATACAAAGCGGGGCGAGCGTATTCTTTTTTAGTGTTGCTTTTCAAAAGCAGTGGAACTCCCCTCGAATCGCATTCTTTTTGATTCAAGTCAACCTGAACGGCAGCAATTAATTCGAGGGTTTTTCCCGACTCATCTCGTGTTGAATATTGGCTTAACACTTCAGCATTTTGAAGCGACTTTACCAGAAATTTATTCTGAGCCTGTGCAAAAAGACCGTTAAAAATCAGCAAGGCAATTAAATGAATGGCTTTCATAATTTATCTTGTTACAAGGTTATTTTGGAGGATTTCTTCAGTAATTCGGTACTTAAAATCGGGAGAGATAAAACCATCTATGCCACGAAGCGAAGCATTTTTCTCTAGCGAATTGTCTGATTTTTTATCTTGAAGGCAGGTATTTAATTCAATTCCTTCCTTTATCAAAATCCTACCATCAGCTTGTAATAACTTTATATTCAAGATATAATCCGATGGATCGCTTATTATTTTAAAAGCAAGTGCACTGTTGCCCAACACCTTATTAACCGGAATCTCGACATTGTCTTTACGCATTATCGATGCATCAATAATTCCATATTCTCTTGGCAATGCAATTACATAGCATTTTTCTTGCTTCGGTGGAATAAATCCTATGCGGTAAATTCCTGAACCATTAACAGGCACAGCTATAGCTTTCGCTTTGCCAAACTCTACTTTCCCCTTATGTGGAATCTTACTCCATATTAGTCCTGATGAATCGCTATGGTAAACTACCATCTGCTTTTCGCTGATTCCCTGTTCAGTAGGAACAAGAAAACAGAATTCGGATAAATCGTGCGTTTGAACTTTGTAATCATGAAGGAATTTAAACTCATCATGAACAAGGCCATGCTTAAATTGATTTCCTGCAATTTGTTCAACTTGAGGAATAGTATCGGCGGCCAAATATGCTTTATGACTTAAGCGAATTGGCACGTTTGACGCCAAATAAATTAACGTATCGAAGTCTGGTGGCTCATAAGCTCTATAAGATCCGTAGAATGGTCCAGAACCTTTGAAATAAGGGGCACTCTCAATGAGCAACAGACAGAAAATAGTCCGGTCTTTCTGCTGTAACTTGAGAGCCTGTGCTTCATTCAAAATTTCATTAAAAATTTCAGTGGATTCTGCACCCTCCTGGACCAATAATTTATTCAGCTCACGCAGTCTTTGTTCAGTAATTTGCGCCTGCGATTGTCGACTAAAATATGGCGTTACCAATAAGGTTATTTTTTGGGAGCGATAAACTTCATTCGACAATCCATATAAATCATTAAGTGAATTATCTGTTGGCTTCAAAGATTCTCCCTCAAAATGGATAGGAATTGTATCCCGCTTAACTTTTGCGGTATCAATTGATGTTGAAGAGATGGTACATAACACGGCGGGAATGAGTAAATGCAACATAGTTGATCATTTTTGGTTTTGAGTAGATTGTCATCATACCGCCGCTTTTATAAGACATAACGCAACTTAAATTGGAAATTGCGCAACTCTTAAAATATTTTCAAAACTTATTGTATAGGATCACCAAATATTCTGCTAATGGTTTTCAGGTTTGCTTAAAGAGGATTCCTGGACTCCATTGTATCAAATGAAACAAAAACTTTAAAGCAACTTAATGGATTTTAAAACCACTAATGCCCGCGTTGCGCAAAACTACTGTTAGCAATAGTTGCTATTTTATTTTTAATTCTTCAGGGTTCTGTCTACTGTCCCAAAGTGTATGTACAACAATTCTCTCTTTATCAAATTCATAGAAGAGAATATAATCGGCAACAATTAGACCTCTAACAGATTCTATTTCTGTTTTCATTCCAATTTCAGGCTGTTTGATAAGAGAAAGTAACTCACTCCTGAATCTATTGTAAAGTTTAATTGAGTATTTTTTACTCTTATTTCTTTGGGCATAGTATTCTAGAACTTCAACGAGTTTTCTATTTGCTTTGCTAGACCAAATTATTTTACGTTTGCCCATCTCGAAATCTCTTTATCAAGATTTTCCTGCTCAATAAATAGTCCTTTCTCTATTTCTTTTTTAGATTCCATAATTTCATTCCTTTGGTCAGTCGAAAGTAGAAGTACTTCCGACTCTGTCTTGGACTCAAGAATTGTCTTGACAGCTTTAAGGAATGAAATGTCGTTTATTTCTGTTATCCTGTGAATCAGCAGTTTCTTTAGTTCAAGCGTTGTCATCGGATTTTCGTTGTTTTATACAAATATACACAATAGTACCTGAATGTTAAACCTATCCGGCTGCTAGGCAATTATTGCTAAAACTACGTAGCTTTTCGCTGCGAAGAGTTCAGAACTAAAATGAATCAAACCAAATGAAAGTCCCAAAGCAACTTAATGCATTTTAAAACCACTAATGCCCGCGTTGCGCAAAACCGCTATTATGCGATATGATTTTAAAAGAATTTAATCTTACAATTTTTGAATTTTTAAATAATGAACCTGTAAGTCATTTAACTTTAATGCTACAAAGTAAATACCTGCATGCACATTACCATTTGGTTCCCAAATGGCCTTATATTTCTGTGGTTGTAAGTTTTGTTCATCAAGCACTGCGACCAAAGAACCTCGAATGTCAAATATTTGAATACTCACTTTAAATGGATAAAATACTGCATAATGTATTTCAATTTTATCAGTAAATGGATTAGGAGTAATCGAATAAATAACTCCTTTATCTAGATGAATATCAGCTAATCCAACACTACTATCGTTTACTACTATATCCCAAGTGCCTTCATATATTCCTTGCGCATTGAGCGTAATTGGAATAATTCTGTTAGTGGCATTGTATGTTCCTGAAGTAATAGAGGCTGCCGCATCGCCAGGTATGTCAATGTCGCCTTGAAAATAGAGTTGAGTAATGAATGTAGGAAAATTAGGAGGAGTAATTTTAAAGTGAATATGGCTTGGGCGATATGATGCACCATTCAAATATTTTCCAGGTAGAATGGTTTCTAATACGTAATACCCTTGAGCATTTGATTCCGTCTTTCCGCGCAGATTGAATCCTGTATTATCATATGCGCCAGCGTTGTTGGCATGCCATACATCTATCAATGTATTTGGAATTGCAGCCGAACAATCAATTGTTTGAACAATTCCGCTTAAAATTAACCGTGTTCCAGGTTCAGCTGGTGATGCCAGTTGGTTATTAATTATAGTTGGGGCATTGGCTGTATAAAAAGGTCCTTGCCCATAGTAATCGAGCGTTGTAGGGTTACATACACTCGAACTTTTAGTCTGTAAACTATCATTAGACTTTACTATGCTTGGGAGCAATCCTGCAGACAAAGTAGATAATGTAGTATTTCGAAGAAATTGTCTGCGCGAGTTCTGTTTATTTTCTAAAGACATAATTTTGATGTTTAGAAATACAATAATTGTGAATGTAGATAACTTTTATCATTTCGTATAACTTCCTGTTAGCCAAAAGTTAACCACAC